>DCIT01000054.1:16898-82439 GCA_002317145.1 Caryophanales bacterium UBA1719 | reverse complement strand
TTTCTACGAATAACTAGATATAGATGACCACTAGTGTTTAGATGATCATGCGCACCTTTATAGATATTTTCTAATACCTTTTTACCCGCCCTAATAGGTGGATTAGATACGACATAATCAAACATCCCTTCGATGTTCTCATAAAGGTCACTTTGAAGGACAGTGACTCTTTCGCTTAATTCGAGAGCACGCGCGTTATCCTTAGTAAGATTAACTGCGCGTAGGTTGATATCCGAACACACTACCTGGATATCATGGATGAGGGAAGCGAGAGTTAAGCCAATCACTCCATAGCCACATCCGATGTCTAACACTTTTCCCGTATCGCATAATGGAAGTATCACTTTGAGAAGAGTAAGACTTCCATAATCGATACCATTCTTAGCAAAGACATTTGTGTCTGCTAGAAGGGAGAATGATTTATCATTTATCTTATAAGTGATCGTTCTCCTATCACTAGGAGTAGTTGGATTCTTTGTAAAATAGTGATTCGTCATTCTTCTTCTAAAACAAGATTAGTAACTAATTACTTAATTTCAACTTCAGCACCGGCAGCGACAAGAGCTTTCTTGTGTTCTTCTGCTTCGACTGGTGAAACTTTCTCTTTAATGGTTGCTGGAGCACCATCAACGAGTTTCTTCGCATCCATTAATCCTAAACCAGTAATGGCTTGGACAGCTTTAATAACTGCAACCTTTTGTGCGCCAACAGCTTTTAAGATAACGTTGACTTCGCTTGGAGCTTCAGCAGCTTCAGCTGGTGCAGCAGCAGCAGCTGCAACTGGTGCAGCGGCGGTAACGCCGAATTCGGTTTCGACAGCTTTTACAAGATCGTTGATCTCTAAGAGTGTCATTTCTTTTAATGAAGCAATTATGTCTTCTTTTGTTAATTTTGCCATAATTTTAAATCCTCCTAATTAGGCTTTTTTAGTTTTTGCTAACGCATCAGTTGTGCGTGCAAATTTTGCAACTGGTTCTTTTAAGCAACATAAGAACATAGAAATAAGTCCTTCTTTGCTTGGTAAGGAAGCGATGGTTTTAATTTCATCTTTAGTTGCAATCTTACCATCAATGACGCCAGCCTTAATGACTAGCTTTTTGTGTTTCTTACTAAATTTTTGTAAGACACTTGGACCACCTGTAATTTCTTCAGAGAAAACATAGGCATTTGGTCCAGTGAGGTGTTCATCTAAAGAAAGTTTAAGTTCTTTAAATGCACGAGATACAAGCGTATTTTTGTAAACATTGAGGCTTGCTTTGTTCTTGAGTAATTCACGTCTTAATTCAGTGAGCTCACTAACAGTTAAACCACGATATTCAGCAATAACAATACTTTGAGATTTCTTGGCAACATCAATGATCTTGCTAACAGTCTCTTGCTTGCTTTTGAGAATTTGTTGATTCATTCCTTTCCCTCCTTTTTCTCAACTTTTCATTGTAGAGGATGCAATATCTAGAATAGAGTTTGTTTCCTCGGTAACATTATTAAGCGTTAATGCCGTTACTTTCTTAGGTACTACTTCTTTTACAATTTATTTTATTGACGATTATAATTCACGACCGTCAAACGTGATGTGAATGCTTGGACCCATTGTCGTATGAATGACAGCATTTGTAATGTAATGTCCTTTCACACTTAATGGTTTGCTTCTTACAATAGCGTCACAAATCGCTTGTAAGTTTTCAGCAATCTTCTTTTCATCAAAGCTAACGCGACCAATGCTTAAGTTGATGTTCCCGTCTTTATCAACACGGTATTCAACTTTACCAGCTTTAATCTCTTTAACAGCTTTCTTGATGTCAGGAGATACTGTTCCACTCTTAGGATTTGGCATTAAGCCTTTAGGTCCTAAGATACGACCGATCTTACCGATTTCTCCCATCATATCAGGAGTAGCGACGATGACATCAAAACCAAACCAATTTTCTTTAGTGATTTTTTCAATCATCTCTTTACCACCAGCGAAATCTGCGCCAGCAGCTTTAGCATCATCAACTTTGTTAGTAATAGCTAAGACTTTCTTAGTTTTGCCATTACCATGTGGAAGCACTAATGTACCACGAATCATTTGATCCGCTAACTTAGTATCAACATTGAGTTTGACACTTAAATCGATTGTCGAATCGAATTTTGTTACCGAAGTTTTTTTAACAAGTGCGCTTGCTTCGTTTAGGCTATAGAGTTTATCAGCTTTGATTAACTCTGCGGCTTTCTTATATTTCTTACCACGAAACATAATTAGTCAACCACCTTTAAGCCAATATTGAAGGCAGTACCTTCGATAACTTTAATTGCTGCTTCAATATCATTGCAGTTAAGATCAGGCATCTTGTACTCTGCAATTTTTCTAATTTGTTCTTTTTTAATCGAACCAACAGTTGTGGTCTTACGATTAGGGGTGCCTTTCTTAATCCCCGCTGCTTTTAATAGTAACTCTGCAGTTGGAGTTGTTTTGATGACAAAGCTATGTGATTTGTCTTCATAGGCTGTGATGATGACAGGAACTGTTTCGCCTTTACGGTCAGCCGTTTTGGCGTTAAAGTCTGTACAAAACTTAGGCATGATGACACCAGCAGAAGCAAGTTTAGGACCTGGTTTTGCAGCGCCGCCTGGAAGTTCCATCTTCACAACTTTAGCGATCTTTTTTGCCATGTAGATTCCTCCTTAAATTGAATCTACTAGCAGTGGTATGCGAGCGATCATATACTCTCCCACGCTAGTATCTAATACTCTTACATGTACGCACACAAGAAGAGCACAGTGCTTTATATCATACACAAACTAGAAAAATATTGCAAATTTATTTTTTAGACTATCTTTAGATACATAATTTTTTGGTTAATTTTTAACTAAATAAATTTTATTAGACAAGATAATTAATTTTATGTAAAATTATCAATAGTAATTTAGGAGAACAAAATGGCTAAAATTAATTATAAAAATGTGCATGTATTGAATCATCCTCTTTTAACTCATAAAATTGCAATTTTAAGAGATAAAAATACTGGTACAACAACTTTTAGAAATACTGTAAAAGAAATAGCAATGCTTGAAGGATTTGAAGCATTAAGAAATATCTCAACAAAAAAAACAGTTATCACTACTCCATTAGAGAAAACTACTCAACCATTAGTAGATGGTTCAAAGTTATGCTTTGTACCTATCTTAAGAGCAGGATTAGGAATGGTTGATGGATTAACTGATTTAATTCCTGGAGTTAAGATTGGACATATTGGTTTATACCGTGATCCTAAAACAAAAAAACCTGTAGAATATTTCTGCAAATTACCAAAAAATATTAAGAACATGGAAGTCTTTTTAATTGATCCAATGTTTGCGACTGGTGGATCAGCGATTGACGCTGTTAGAACATTAAAGAAAAAAGGTGTTAAAAAGATTAGCTTTATTTGTATTGTTGCTGCACCTGAAGGTGTTAAAGCATTTGAAAAAGTATTCCCAGATGTACCTGTATACATAGGCGCGCTTGATCGTCAATTAAATAGTAATAAATATATTCTCCCTGGTTTAGGAGATGCTGGCGATAGAATCTTCGGAACTGAAGATTAATTTACATCAATTTTACTAACTTTTTCTTTAGAAAAGATATTAACATTTACTACTCTAGTAGATGATAATTGTTCATGGAATGTTGTATGCTTATCGCTTACTAACAAAGATATAAAACTAGCAATTCCACTTAATCCAAAAGTCATAACAAAAATAATAATTCTAAATGCTTCTCTTAGAAACATTGTTTTAGCATTCGGGCCTTCATTAGTGTCTACTGAAATAATACGAATTTTAAATAATTTCTTACCTAGTGTCTGACCTTCTCTAATAACTGGAAGACATACAAAATAAAAGATATATAAACAAATTACTAATGCCCCAGCAATTAAACTAGAAATAAATAATGCTACTAATTTAAAGTGATCACCTGGGTTTTGATACGCTTCAATAAACGCTAAAACACATGGAATAACTAATAAACTAGAGACTAATAAATTTAAAAATGCATCAAACAAGAAAGCAAAAATTCTTCTACTTGGTTTAGCACTTATTAGTAATTCTTCTTCCATGTATTTATTTTACAACTATTTAATTAATCGAATAATACTTCTTTTGATTTAGAAGCTTTTATCATTAAATCTAATTCTCTTTTTGTTACTTTATAAGATAGCTTTGGAAGTTTTTTTAGTGAGAAGAAATTAACATCAGTAGTCTCATAACTATGTTCTTTCTTTTGTGATACAAAATCAGCGGTATAGACAACTACAAAGGCTGGTACTGTTACATTATCACGAAATGGAACTTGATGAAAAAATCCTACTAATCTTAAATTTTTAACTTTAATACCCGCTTCTTGCATTACTTCTTTTTTTGCGGTCTCGCTAGAGGATTCATATAAATCACACCAACCACCTGGAATAGAATATCCACCATCAACCTTCTCTCTAACTAATAAAATTTCACCTTTTTTGTTATAGACTACTGTTCTAACAGATATATTAGGAGTAGGATAAACTTCTTTAGTAAAGTAATTATTACGATCAAATTTTACATCTTGAAATTTCTCTAACATCTTCTTAGTTAAATCATTAATTTCATTGTAATTATCTATCGCATATGGATCTTTAGAATATACTAATCCCATCTTAGCGATGGACTGCACTTTTATTAAAAAATCGTAAAATTCTTTATTTTTCATACGCGATAATTATAAAATATTTACATGGTAAATTTTGTAGAATTTGTTTTAATCCTCGTATTAGCAATTGTCTTTGCAATCTTTGTTTTCTTATTAACGGGAGTAATTTATACAAAAGATAATTATGTTTCTATTATTGAAAAGAATCGTAAATTTCATAAAATAGAAAATCGTAAATTTACATTTTATTTTCCTATTATTTATAGAAGAGTTTATACATATCCATTTAAAGAAGGCGTATGTAAATTAAAAAACAAAACTGTTTATTACGAAATTAAAGACATCATGTTTTTATATCAAAATAAAGTAAATATAAATAAGTTAATTAAGAATTCAAAAAATCTCGAAGAGGACTTCGAGAAATTATCTATTAAATTAATTAGAATCGATTATTAATATTATTCGCCTTCAGTCATTTTTTCATTCAATACACGAATGAAATCATCTAAGGCGACTGGTTCAATATCTCCACGTTGAGAGATGGATATACGTCCAGTTTCTTCGCTAACGACAACAGTAACAGCATCACTCATTTCTGAGATACCAATTGCTGCTCTATGTCTTGAACCATATTTACCACTTAAAGCTTTTGTTGTTGGTGTGTAATAAACACTGGCGGCATAAATCATATTATCTTTAATAATAACTGCACCATCATGTAAACGAGTACCAGGATAGAAAATAGTCATTAATAATTCGTGTGTAACAGGAGCGTTAATAACCGTTCCGTTTTTAGTTAAGTTCTTTAAATTATCATGTTTTTCAAAAGTAATAAGTGCACCAATCTTCTGATTTGAACATGCTGCAACAGTTTCGTATATCTCATTATATAAAGCTTCGTGATCAATGATCTTATCTGGATTTGTCTTTTTAACGACTGATTTAGGTTGAGCGATTTTAGAGAAGAAAGTTCTAATCGCTCCAGTATGAGTTAAACTTAAAACGAATACTAAAGCAACTTCTAAGACAAATAAGAAATAAGATGAAATTGTGAACTGAAATAAACAAGTAATAATTAAAGCTGTAGATAAACTAGTTAATAAAATTATTGAAAATTTATTAAATTTAAATTTAATTGATAAGAATATTATTAATCCTAATAACAAGATTGCTAAGACAAAATCAATAATTGAATTTGTGGTACTAAATGGATTGATAAAGTCTATCAAGAATGGAGCCATATCATAAATATTATAAATTTATTTTTTGAAAATAAAATAGAATTTTAAGCAAATTAGCATCTTTTCAAGTTAAAATAATACGTAGAGAGGATTTATATGATTACTTATTTATTTGTTGGTTTAGGTGCCTTAACCATGATTGCGTTTTTGATTTTTAGAGATAAAAAATCATCTCCATTAGCAATTTGTTTAAAGACCTTAACATCTATTTTCTTTATCGTTACTGCTTTAGTTGCAGTTATGAATAATGATGGCAAATTTGATGTCGCTAAAAAGACATTCATTATTTTAATGGTTGTTGGATTATTGTTCGGATTATTCGGTGATTTTACTTTAGATTTTAAAGTTTATTTTAAATCTTTAAGATATCCAAATAATATGAAAGACAGTGATTTTGTTACCTATATTGGTATGGGAGCATTCGCAGTTGGACATATTCTTTATATCACTGGTGTTTTAATTCTTAATCCAAATCATTTAATGAATTTACTTTATTCAAGTTTAGGTGCTGTTGCTGCTAGCTGTTTAATTGTCTTTGGAGCAGGTAAAATGAGTCACTTACATTTTGGTAAATTTTTAGTTCCTTCACTACTTTATTGTTTCTTATTAACTAACTTCGGAATCATTTCTTTAATCGTTATGCTTGATAAAATGACTCTTGCTAACATCTTAAGATTTATTGGATCAATGTTCTTCTTAGTCTCTGACTTAATTCTTTCATTTACTTACTTCAGTGAGAAAGATAAATACTTGAGCAAAAATGCTTTAGTAAATCCAGAATCTCGTTTATATATTATTGCTAATCACGGAACATATTATGTTGCGCAATTTGTTTTAGCAGTAATGCTAATGTTTATTTGATTAATTCAGCAGCTTTAATTTTTTTATTTAGTTCACACACATCTTTTTCATTAAGAGCATAAACATCTGGTAAATTACGTCCGACTTCCATATAGTCTAAACCGTAACCATATAAGAAATCATCGCCAGTTAATACTTTACCAGCGTAATCTATTTTAACTTTTTTCTTTCTACGAAATTTCTTATCAAATAAGGCGACTAAAATAATTCTCTTAGGTTTATATCTATCTTTTAAGAAATCTAATAGATAGCTCATAGATATACCAGTATCAACAACGTCTTCTACTAATACAACAGTCCTATTTTTTATATCAAAAGTTAAATCTTTTTGTAAGATAACTTTACCAGTCGTAGTAGTTCCGTTATAAGAAGATACTTGAATATAATCAATATAAATATTAGGAGTAATGTATTTAATTAAATCCATCATAAAGTTTGTTGCGCCTTTCATAACTCCGACAACAACAGGTATTCTTTTTTCTTTACTTAATTCTTTACTAATTGATTTACCAATTTTTTTAGAGGCTTTAAGTATCTCATCATGAGACATTACTATTTTATTCATTAATATTTCTCCGTAGAAAATATAGGCTTATTATTTTCAAATGCTGTTATTCTAGCTGCTGATACAATCTTGCATCCTAAGTCTTGTAATTTCTTTCTTCCACCCTGGAATTCTTTTTCAATTCCAATACCTACTCCAACAACATTAGCTTTTGCTTGTTGGCAGATTTGTACTAATCCAATTGATGCCGCACCATTCGCTAAGAAATCATCAACGATTAAAACATTGTCATTTTCATTTAAGAAACGTTTACTAACATAAATATTGTTATCAATTCCGTGTGTAAATGAATGAACCATTGCAATATAATTTTCATCAGTAGATGTCACTGCTGTTTTTGATTTTTTTGCAAAAATAACAGGTACATTACCTAATTCAAATGCAACTGCAACTGCAAAGGCAATTCCACTCGCTTCAATAGTTAAAACTTTATCAACATTTTTAAAGTGTGAGGCAATAAATTTACCCACTGATCTTAACATAGAAATATCAATACAATAGTTAAAAAAAGAATCTACTTTTAAGATACTATTATCGATTACTTTTCCTTCTGTAAGAATTTTGTTTTCTAATTCTTTCATAAATGAATGAATTAATTATACATTATTTAATGTGTTTTGGTCTATATACTTTTTGATATAAAAGTATGAAAGCGCATACAATCATTAACACTGTTAAACCAGTGTCTGCTAAGACTGCTACAAACATAGGCAATTCAGTTACTGCTGCAGCAATAGTTACTGATACTTTAACAAGTAAAGAAAATAACACACAGAACCATGCTCTATTTCTAGTCATTCTTGCAATCTTATAAGCATCATAAACCTTCGCAGGATTATCATTCATAATAACTACATCAGCATTACTAACCGCTGCATCACTTCCAACTCCACCCATCGCTATACCTATATCACTACGCTTAATAGAAGGAGCATCATTAATTCCGTCTCCAATAAACGCTACTTTCTTTTTAGAATCATTCATCTCCATTTCTAAATACTTAGTCTTCTCGCTAGGTAATAATTCTGAATGCCAACGATCAATACCTAATTCTTTACAAGTAGAAGATGCAATCTCTTCTTTATCGCCTGTTAATAAAACTATCTCCACTCCAGCATGATGTAATAGATTCACCATCGGTTGAGCATCTTTCTTTAACTCATCACTTAACACAACATATCCAATATATTTTTTATCTAGAGATAAATAAACGATACTACCAACTTCTTCTGCTAAAGGAGCCTCAACATTATTTTTAGATAAATAATTTCTAGTCCCGGCAATTAAATAATGAGAATTATATAAACAAGACACACCAAGTCCTGCTTCCTCAATATAATTCTTTACCTTGTTTATATAATTCTTTTTATTTGCGTTATGCATAATTGCTTTACCAATTGGATGAGTTGATAAACATTCACTTGCATATAAATAATCTAAAAATTCTTCTTCTTTTATATTTAAAGGATGAATTGATGTAATCATAAAAGATCCATGAGTTAATGTTCCAGTTTTATCTGAGACTAACTTTTTAAGATTACATAATTCATCTAAAATATTCGCTCCTTTAACAATAATTCCGTTTTTGCTCGCTAGTCCAATACCAGCAAAATAAGATAAAGGTACTGATATTAATATTGCGCATGGACAAGCAATAACAATAAACTCTAAAGCTTTCTTAATTGCTGCTTGCCAATTATTAGTAACTGGACCATAAATAACTGCAAATATTGTTGAGAATATAATTACTGCTGGAGTATACCATTTCGCAAATTTAGAAATAAAATTCTCAGCTTTAGCCTTGTGCTCTCCACTACTAGCAACAAGTTCTAATATCTTACTAACAGTAGAGTTTTGATATGTTGCTTTTACTTGCAATGTAAGTGTTCCTGATTTAAGTAAACATCCTGATAATGCTTCATCATTAGGATTCACTACTTTAGGAACATACTCACCAGTTAAACTAGAAACATCTAATGTTCCTGTTCCTTCTATAACAACACAATCAACAGGAATAATTTCTCCAACTTTAACAATAATTAAATCGCCTATTTTTAATGTATCGGATTTAACAACTTTTGTATCAACACCATCAAATAGTGTAGCATTATCGCTTCTAAGATCTACGGCAGTAGATATGGCATTTCTAGATTTATTAGAAGCATAATGCTCCACTACTTGACCTATTTGAAATAAAAGAATTACCATCGTTGCTTCAAAGTATTCTTCAAATCTTTCTTTTGATGGAAAGGCAATTGAAAGAATTACTACACCAAGAACTGCTAATGTAATTAATAAGAATTCATTAATCGGATTTTGTAATTTAATAATTTTATAAACTACTTTATAAAAGACATCATAACCAATAATTAATATCGAAGAAATATATAATCCTAAAGCAATATAAGAAGATTGATCTACTGCAAATCTAGCCACTAACATTAATATTGTTGTAACTAATATTCTTGCTAATAAAATAATCATTCTCTTAGTTAAGAGTTTTTCTGATTTAACTTTACTAGTAGATGTTGATACTTCAATATCATTAGGCTCAACTTCTTTAATTAAATTTTTAATTTCTTCTAATGATAATTCTTTATCTTTATAAGTAATGTATAAACGATTCCCGGCAAAATCAATACGAGCATATTCAATATGTTCGTTATGATTTAAAAATGATTCGGTTTTCGCTGCGCAGTTTGCGCAGTCAAAGCCGGTAATCGAATATACTTTTTTAATCATCAATTAATATGGTAAAGGATATTTATCTAATAAACCTTTAACCTCCGCTTTAAGTTTATTTAATACTGCTTCATTATCTTTATTCTTAAATATTTGATCAATGATACGAGCAGTCTCTTTCATTTCTTCTTCTTTAAATCCTCTTGTGGTCATTGCTGGAGATCCGATACGTACTCCACTAGAAATAAATGGTGGTAATGGATCGTTAGGAATAGCATTTTTATTTAATGTTATATTGCATTTATGTAATAAGGTTTCTGCCTCTAATCCATTTAGTCCTGCCGAGGTAACTATAACTGTAAATAAATGATTATCTGTTCCGTTAGAGACAATCTTATATCCAAGTTTCTTAAATTCTTCTGCCATAGCATAAGCATTCTTAACTATTTGTTTTTGATATTCTTTAAATTCTGGAGTTAGAGCTTCTTTAAATGCCACTGCTTTAGCAGCGATGATATGCTCTAATGGTCCACCTTGGCATCCTGGGAAGATAGATGAATTAATCTTTTTAATAACATCTTCTCTATTAGTGAGAATAATTCCTCCTCTAGGACCTCTTAAAGTTTTATGTGTTGTGGATGATACAACATCAGCAACATCACATGGATTAGGATGAAGTCCTGCGGCAATTAATCCAGCGATATGCGCCATATCAACAAATAAATACGCTCCTACTTCATCACATATTTCTCTAAACTTTTTAAAATCAATAATACGAGAGTATGCAGAGGCACCAGCAATTATCATCTTAGGTTTACATTCTTTTGCGATTCTTCTTACTTCTTCATAGTCAATAAATCCATCTTTATTAACTCCATAAGTAACAGCTTTAAAATCTTTACCAGAGAAAGATAATTTATATCCGTGAGTTAAATGTCCACCAGCATCTAGACTCATACCTAGAACTGTATCACCATTATTAACTAAGGCTTTATATACTGCCATATTTGCAGATGATCCACTATGTGCTTGGACATTGGCGTATTTAACATTAAATAATTTACATAATCTATTAATTGCGAGTCTTTCAACATTATCAACAAATTCACATCCACCATAATATCTTTTTCCTGGATAGCCTTCAGCATACTTATTAGTTAATACACTTCCTTGAGCCTCTAATACAGCTAAAGACACATAGTTTTCGGATGCTATTAATTCAATATTATTTCTTTGTCTATTCGTTTCATTTTCAATTTCTTTATATACTTCGTTATCTATTTCTTTTAATGTTTTTTTATCCATAAATAATTACCTCGTTAATGATTATATCATTATCAAATAAAATATTTATTTGATTATGTATTAAATAGATTAAAGTTTTATAATATAGTTCTATGTCAGATTGTAATCATAATTGTAGTAATTGTTCTCAAAAAGATTGTGGTAGTAGAATCACTAAGATTGATACTGCTAAAGGAACTATTATTAAAAACACGATAGGTATTGTAAGTGCAAAAGGAGGAGTAGGTAAATCCTTAGTTACTTCTTTATGTGCGATTAAGAAAAATAAAGAAGGGTATAAAGTAGGAATATTAGATGCTGATATAACTGGACCATCTATTCCTAAAGCATTTAATACAAAAGGACCTTTGTATGCTGAGAATAATCTTATTACTCCATTAGAAAGTAAGAAAGGAATTAAGATTGTCTCTGCTTCTAGTTTATTAGATGATAATTCTGAGCCTATTCTTTGGAGAGGACCATTAATTGCAAACATGGTTAAACAATTTTATTCTGAAGTTAATTATGGCGATTTAGATTATTTATTTATTGATATGCCTCCAGGAACTGGAGATGTTTCTTTAACTGTATTTCAATCAATAAATATTGATGGAATTATTATTGTTACTACTCCTCAAGATTTAGTAAGTGAAATAGTATCTAAAGCTATTGAGATGGCGAACAAGATGAATGTAAAAGTATTAGGTATCATAGAGAACATGTCATATTTAGAATGTCCTGATTGCAAAAAACATATCGACGTATTTGGTAAATCTCATGTCGATATGTTATCTAAAAAATATAATTTACCTATATTAGGTAGAATTCCAATAAATCCTTCAATTACTGAGTTAGTAGACTCAGGTAATATAGAAGATATTAAAGATACTTATATTAATTATTAATGATTATATTTAAAGCGTCCTAAGAATTTATGGACACGGACAGAACCTTTTTGTTTTTTCGCTAACATAGAAGCGTAATCAATTGCCTCTTCTTTAGTTGCGAATATTTTGATTTCGTTTTTAGGAGTTTTAACTTGATAGTTATCTAATTTACGTTTATACATTGATACATGATAGATAGGTGCACCTTTTTTATGAGATGTAGGTAAGGCTTTATAACTAATAGGTCTAATAACTTTATCTTTATTATCAATCTCAACATATTCATATCCAATAATAACAGAGCACATAAAGCGATTAAGTAACCATAACAATGTTGGTAATCCAAAGGATAAGGCTATTAAGGTTACTAAAATAGATCTTGCTACTGATGGAGTAACATCACTAGCTAAACCTGAAGCGTTAACTAATTCTTCAGTAATTAAGAAGAATGGATGTGGAGCGAATTTCGCAGCGGCTTCTAAGTTGCCTTTACCTTTTAACATAAGCATATAGGTAAATATGCCACCGACATATATAGTAAATGCTGCTAACGGAATAAAGTTATAAGCAAAATGATTCTTTTGTTCTAACTCTAAGAATGCAAATAATAATACTGATAATAAAGGCATTAATAAATTAAAGTATAAGTTAGCACCTTTAGTAAATAATTCTGCTTTAGCTGTAGCATCTGGAGTAGTGAATAACGCTAATATAACAGCGAATAAACTAACTGCCGACATACCCATAGCGATATATCTTAAAATAAAGATACCACGTGGAGTTCTATCTCTCATTGCTTTTGCGGATTTGCCATTGACAAACATCATAATTAAAGATGTTATGAAGTTCACTATTGCTGTTAAGAATATGAAGTTAGTTAAGGCAGATAAAATTTGTTTACCTAAATTATTTATTTGTTGAAAATCTTTAACGCATGCTTCTAAAAATTTAAAATAAAATCCAACAAAAAAACATCCAACAATCGCTAAATTTACAAATATAGCTATAACATTTATTAATCTTGTTCTTCTCATATAACTTTATTATCTTACCACAATAATTATATTATTTCTTTTTCTTATAGATAAGCATCATCATTGTAATATCATCTGCTTGCTCGGTATCTTTCTGGAATAATTGAATCTCACTATTAACGCTAGATATAGTTTCTATAGATGTCTTAACATCAATAGAATTAATATAATTAATTAATCTTTCTTCTCCATATAATTTCTTTTTCTTATCAGTGGCTTCAGTTACTCCATCAGTGTATAAGAATATGCCTTCATCTTTTCTTAATTTAATCTTGCCTTGTTTATAAGGAACATCAGGAAGGACTCCTAATACTTGGTTAGTATCCATACTTAAATATTTGAATGATTTATTCTTGCCTATTAACGGACGACAGTGACCAGCATTAACATAATCAATCTCTCCAGTCTTAACATTTAAAATCGCAAACCAAGCAGTAACAAACATTCCGCTAGAGTTATCAATTGCTAATTCATTATTTGCTTCTTCAATAACATTATTTAAGTCTAATTCATTAGTTTCAACTAATGATTTAACTAACGTTTTTGCTCTCATCATAAACATTGCTGCTGGTATACCTTTACCAGAAACATCGGCAATCATGAAGAATAAGTGATCATTATCAATTGGGAAGAAATCATAGAAGTCTCCACCTACTTGTTTTGCAGTTTGCATACTTGCATATAAGTCAAAAGCAGTTGTCGTTGGGAAGATAATTGGTAATGAACTTTGTTGTATTTGTTTTGCATACTTTAATTCATCATCAATGCGTTTATTCGCTTCATCAATAAAGTGTTTTAATGTATCTACTGTCTGGTTAATATCATCAGATAAATCTGAGAATTCTTTATTTGATCTAACATTAACACGAACGTTTAAGTTACCACCAGTAATCTTATCTAACGAAGCATTTATCTTATGAACATTAACTACGACAACTTTCTTGATGAATACATAGATGACTCCAAATATTAAAATAAAGATTAATAATTCAATATAAGAAGTTAGCCTGATAACTATTCCTGTGTTAATAGTAGCTTCAGTTTTAGATAAAAATGAAACAATCATAAAATCAGGAGATTTCCATTTCTCTTCTTGCCCAGATGGTACACTACGTTCTATTTTTACACGAGTATATCTCATAAAGCATACATATGATTTATTTCCACCATATTCAGGTAATTTTATTTGATATATCGTATTTTCGCGATAACCATGTTTTTTTAGAGTATTACCACTACGTTTGCCATCTAAAGTAAACTGCAATCCTATAAGCTCATCAGAGTTAAAATCTGTACCAAAATCTGTTGGTAAAGATAATATTTTTTGTGATTCATAATCTAATACAATGGCATACCCTTCTCTACCAACTCTATGCGAACAAGCTAAATAGTATGCTCCACTATCTTGATCTATTTCAACAATAGGTGTTAATGTTCCTACATCAGGATAAATAATAGGAGAATATATTCTTCCGTTTTTCTTAACTAAATCAGCTAAATCATTATTAGAATCTGATAAACTTTTTTCAGTTTCATAAGTGGACTTTTGATAATTACCAAAGAAAGTAAAAGTAAATGTTACAACAATACCAACTGCAAAAGTTACCGCTAACCACTTTTGAATTTTAGTAGCAATTCTTTTATCGCCACCTTTAATTCTATTAAATAGTTTTTCTTTTTCTAATAACGTTACACCTATTAAAGCAAGTATTATTGATAACCCGACATTCAAGAAACAATAAATATCACAAGCACGAATTATACCATAAGCATAAAGAGCATCAGTTTGAGCTATGGCTACTGTAAAGATGAGTAACATATGAATAGTCTCAATAGATAAACCTATAATGAGACCATAAAACCATCTAGGTTTCTTGTTATCAAATAACCAAACTCTTAATACCCACGCAAATCCACCTGCGAGGAAAACTGTTATACATTCTGCAGCTCTTAAATAATCACCACTACCAAATGGATAAATAAATAAACGATAGATAGCAGCAGCTGTTCCAGAAATAAATCCAGCAGGACCACCAAATACTAATCCAGCAACTAAAGGAACTGCATTTGTGCTAGAAAAATTACCAACAACATTTTTATATGCTCCAAATGAAGTTATAGATGAATAGTCAACGCCAAAATAAAATGCGCTTAAAGCGAACAAAGAAAATACTAGTCCGATTAATACTTGTTGAATCCAATAATTTCGTTTTTGAAACCATTTCCATCGTTTATTAATGTGATACATTAAAATTGCTGCGGCAGCAGGAATTAACGCTGTAGCAAGTAATATTAAATAACTCTGCCACTGTAATATTGCCATTATTTCTTACCTTTAAATTTAATCATTAACATAGTTATATCATCTGCTTGTTCAGCGCCGTGTTGGAACTTATCGACTTCTTTATGGATGACATCTAATAATTCTTTCGAAGTAATAGTTTTAGCTTTATTCACTACTTCTTTTAGTTTAGCTTCTCCGAATAATTTCTTATTCTTACTCGTCGCTTCTGTTACTCCATCTGTGTATAAGATTATTGAATCATTGGATTTTAAAGTAACTTTCTCTAACTTATATTTCATATTAGGAATAACACCTAAGACACAATTCTTTTCCATCTTGAGATAATTGAATCTTGGAGATTTACCTACTAATGGATTGCAGTGTCCACAGTTAACAAATTCAACTACTCCTGTTTCAGTATTTAAAATACCAAACCATGCCGTAACAAACATACCTGTCTTATTATCTTTATTAAGTTCTTCATTAACCATGTTAATAACATGATCTAGCTTTAATTCATTAGCTTCAATTAATGATTTCACTAATGTTTTAGCTCTCATCATAAACATTGCGGCTGGAATACCTTTACCAGAGACATCGGCCATAGAGATAAAGACATGTTTCTTATCAATATTAAAGAAATCATAGAAGTCTCCACCTACTTGTTTAGCAGTATGCATGCAAGCATGTAAATCATATAAATTTGTTGTTGGGAATGTTAATGGTAAGGCGCTTTGTTGTATTTCTTTTGCGTATTTTAATTCATCATCAATACGTTTATTTGCTTCATCAATAAAGTGTTTTAAAGAATCAACAGTCTGGTTAATATCATCAGATAAATCTGAGAACTCTTTATTAGATCTAACATTAACTTTAGTATTTAAATTGCCGCCAGTAATCTTATCTAATGAATCATTTATCTTATAAACATTCTTAACAACTACTTTCTTAATGAATATATAAATAACTGCGAATATTCCAATTAATACTAATAATTCTAAGTAGGATGTTAATCTAACTACTATACCTAATTCTAATCTAGCCTCTGAACGAGAGATAAGAGCAACAGCGATATAATGAAGTTCATGTGATTTACCATCATAAGTTTTATTTAATTTAATTTCTTCCCACTTTAAATAATACATAACTCCTTCAACTTCTCTTAAATGAGCAGTTTTTGAGTCTGGATAAATTGTATCAACAGGGAATTCAACACCTATTTTATTATCATATGTTGTTGGTTTTTCAAGTGTTTCATATGGGATAGAAACAATTCTTTTACTATCATAATCAAGAAGGACAGTATATCCCATTTTTCCAATTCTTTGATATTTACAAACTTGATATGTTCCTGAATCTTTAGCAGCCTTTAAATAATCTTTTGATGAATCAACAAAATCACTAAATACCTTAACATTTTCATCGCATTGAATTTTTACTCTAGCATCATAATTTGCATTATTTAAATTCTGCGATATATCATATGCTGTTTTTTGATAATTGCCCCAATATGTAAAAGAGAAAGTAACAATAATTGCGATAACAAAAGTTAATCCCATCCATCTTTGGATCTTTGTCGCAATTCGTTTATCGCCACCTTTAACTTTATTAATTAGTTTTTCTTTTTCTAATAATGATATTCCTATTAACGTTAGAGCAACAGAAAGACCTACAGTAACAAAGCAAGGGATATCACATACTCTAATAATTCCATAAGCATATACAGAATCTACTTGGGCAATTGATACAGTAAATATTAATAACATATGGAATGTTTCAATAAGCATTCCAATAATCAATCCATAAAACCATCTAGGTTTCTTGTTATCAAACAACGTTGCTCTAAGTAACCAAGCTAATCCACCAGAGGCTAAAACAGTTATACATTCAGCCGCTCTTAAATAATCTCCACTACCAAACGGATAAATAACTAAACGATATATGCCAGCAGCAAATCCAGCAATAAATCCTGATGGACCACCAAATACTAATCCAGCAATTAATGGGGAAGCATTCGCGCTACCAAAATTACCTACAACATCTTTATATAATCCACTTGGATCAATAGTTGAATATTCAACACCAAAGTAAAATGAACATAAAGCTAAACCAGAAAAGATTAGACCAATAGATACTTGTCTAATCCAATAATTAAGACTATTAAACCATTTCCAACGTTTTAAAAAATAATGCAATATTATTGCAATAATCGCTGGAGATAAGCAACAAGCAAGTAATGTTAAATAACTTTGCCAACTTAGAATAGCCATTATTTAATTTCGATTATCGAAGAAAATCCTGTAATATCAAAAACTTCTTTAACAACTTCATTCGCATTAATAGCAGAAAGAGCATTATTAGAAGCTTTTAAGCTTTTTTGAATAGTTAACAAAGCTCTTAATGCAGCACTTGATACATATTCAACACGTTTAAAATCTAAAACGACGTTTTTCTTTTTATTAACAAGTCCTGTTAATTTAGTTTCTAAAGCACCTGAAGTGCTAGAATCTAATCTACCGGAAAGTTCGACTAAAAACCCCTCAGTTTTTTCTTTAATATTAATTTCCATGTTTAAATTATATCTAATTTTTTATAAATAAATCAATGATTTATATATAAATTTATATTTTTGTGCAAATAAAAAAGAGCTATTTTTAGCTCTTAATAAAATATAAATTTTGGTGCCGACTAAGGGACTCGAACCTTCAACCTACTGATTACAAATCAGTTGCTCTACCAATTGAGCTAAGTCGGCAATATGGTGGGCGCAGTAGGGATCGAACCTACGACCTCTTCCGTGTGAAGGAAACGCTCTCCCAACTGAGCTATGTGCCCAAGTTCAGTTGACTATTATTTTTAAATGGTGGGCCTTAATAGACTTGAACTATCGACCTTACCCTTATCAGGGGTACGCTCTAACCAGCTGAGCTAAAGGCCCATAAAAATAACGCACTACTTAAAAGCGTGCCTTAATAATATATAACATAGTTATTTTTTATGCAATAAATTGTTACAAAAGAAAAGCTCCATTTCGGCGGAGCACACCTTTATTAAGCTTCCCGCATTTACAGCTGAGGATCACTGACCTTTCGGTATAGTTATTATTTCATAATATAAATAAATTAGCAATAAATATCTATAAGTATTTTTTATTAATATATTTTTCAATTTTTCTAAACGGCAAAACGATTTTATCATTAGATTTATATACTATTTTTGCATATTGTTTTATAAGACTTTTATTTTTGTTAATCCATATATATTCAGATATAAGTAAATCTCTATATTGTTTATCGTATATTTTATTAATGTTAAATTTAACAACATATTTTTGTGGAACAGGAATCATGCAATTTAAAACAATCTTGCCTAATATTTTTTTATACCCACCATCTAATTCTGTCATTCTAATAACATACTTAGAACTTTCTTTTGGAATTCCACAATTATAATAATCGTAAAATTTTGGAGAAGAAAAAGGTGCGTAATAATTATATTTTTTAATACTTAGAATTATTCCGATATACTTCCTTGAATGTATGCTAAATTCACCTTTATTAATCATTACATGCGAAAAACTTTTTCTTAATTCATCAATGTATTCTTTTTTGATTTCAACGATTTCCATATTAAAAATAACGTTCGAACAAACAAGAATTTATACGATATTTAGGAAACGAACTATTTTATTTTAACACAAGAAAAACTATCTATGGTGCACACGATGATTTAATTATATTTTTAATGTTTATCTTTATATTTTTTAGTTAAAAATACTAGTAAAGATGCTCCAACAATAACTGTCGGACCAACAACCCAATATACCCAGGTTTTCATACCCTTATCATTAGTAATTAAAACTTTTAATTCGCTAGATACATGAACAGGATCATAAACGCCAGTACCAGTTAATAATGCTACATAAAATATTTGCTCTTTCTTTTCCTCAGATATTTTAAGTTGGAGACTTCCTTGTTTTACTCTATTTCTAGTTGGAGATATATTAGATTTAGTAATAAAGAATTTTCCTACTACAGGGTTATCTTCGCTACCTTCATAATCAACTTTGTTACCATTAAAAGTTACTTCAATTTTAGTAACATCTAAAGTAGTACCAGACTTATATTCAGTAACACTATTTTTAGCAATTAATTGAGTACTATCTTTAACAATATTTTTATAAGGTTCTTCTTTATTACAGGCAGTTAAACCAAAGAATGGAGCAAATAATAATAAGGATAATAACTTCAATTTTTTCATGTAAATATTATATATGAAATTAAAAAGGGATGCACGAGACATCCCTTTAATAATTTAGTTAAATAATTACTTCTTACGAATGTATTTAATACAGTCAAGAGTAACAGCGGTTAAGATGATAATACCTTTAATAACGAATTGAATATTCGCATCAAGTTCAAGATATGAGAAGCATGATGTTAAGAATCCTAGGATGATTGTTCCACCAACAACACCACCGATGGTACCAACGCCACCAGAGAAGGATACACCACCGATAACGCATGCTGCGATAGCATCGGTTTCAGTTCCATTATAAGAGTTAAAGTTTGCAGATCCACCTTGGATAGCTTGGACGAATCCACCTAATCCATAAAGAACACCAGCCATAACGAAGGCTAAGATTGTAATCTTCATTGGGTTAATACCAGAGACAGCTGCGGCTTCTGGGTTACCACCAACAGCATATAAGTGTTTACCAAATTTAGTTTTGTTCCAAATAAACCAAACAACTGCAATTGCAACGATAGCATATATTACTAATAACCATCCATTAGAACCACCAAGTTTTAGTTGAACATCTGGATCAATTGTAAAAGCTGCAACTGAGCTAAAGAACGCTTGGAAGAAACCATAGACAATTAATTGAACTGCTAATGTAGAAATGAATGGATGCATTTTAAATTTCGCAGTAAAGAAACCAGAAATAAATGTAAAGAGTGTACATATAAATACTGAGAATAAGATAGCAACCACTACTTTACCACCTAATGGAACATTTATCATGAACTTGAACCATGATAAGTCATTAGCTTTACCCATTGTTAATATCATTAAGGTAAAGGATGCGCCAACTGCCGTTAATCGACCAATCGATAAGTCGGTACCGCCAAGTAAGATTAATCCCGCAACACCTAGGGCGAAGAATATCTTAGGAGCGATTTGTGATAATGATGTTAAGACAAAATCTGGAGCTAAAATCTTACCTTTAGATACAATGAGTAAGATTAAGAAGAATGTTAAGACTATTAATAATAAAGCATTCTTTGTTAACCAGTTCACTAAGTTGAAGTTGCGAACATAAGTTTCAATGCCGTACTTAGTTGACTCACCTTGAGTGTGTTTATTTAAACGTAATTTAGATAAATATTCATAACTTGTTTGATAAGTTAAATATTTTTCTTCTTTTGCTTTATCAATAGCGGCAAACTTTGCATTGTTAGCAGCATTAATTTTTGAAGCATAAGAAATTTTCGCAGCTTTTAATTCGATCTTTTTATCTTTAGAAGATGAAGATTTAATCTTTTCTAAATCTTTATGATGTTCTTCTTTTGCTTTAGCAACTGCTTCAGCATATTCTTTCTTTGCAGCTTCTATTGCGTTCTTCTTTTCTTCACATGCTTGTTCATAAATTGGAGTGAACTCAGCTTTAGATTTAGCAGCAATGACATTTACAATATCATTAATGCGTTCTTTGTTTTGATTAGCAACACCTTTCGCAGCAGCCATTTCCTCATTGTTCATATCAAGAAGTTTTTTCTTAGCTTGTTTATTTAATTGCTTATTAATCTTAACGTTAATGTTTTCATCTTTAATTCTTAAGATTTTCCAAGCACCTTCTTTTCTAAGAGCGTCTAATTGTTTTAAAGCATCTTGATATTCTTTACCTTCATAAAGAGCGACTGCTTTCTCATAGGCAGTTGTAGGAGTTTTCTTTTTCTCAACCACTACTGTTTTCTTAGTTGCTTTCTTTGCGACATTTTTCTTCATATTTATTCTCCTTAAATATATTTAGAACATAATTGCATGATCTTTTCTTGAGTAGCCTTTTCAGTATCTAAGATACCTGCTAAATGACGATTACTCATAACCATAACTCTATTAGTGACACCTAATATTTCAGGCATTTCTGATGAACATATAATGATTGATTTACCCATCATGGCTAATTTAATCATTAATTCATAAATTTGATATTTAGCAACAATATCAATACCACGAGTTGGTTCGTCCATTAAGAATACATCTGGCATTCTTTCAAGCCATTTACCAATAATAATTTTTTGTTGATTACCACCAGATAAGGATCCAATTTTATCTTTCTTGTTTTGACATTTAACTTTTAAACCTTTGATATGCTTATCAGTCATTTCTCTCATCTTGCGTTTATCAACAACTAAACCATTATGAGCTTTATCTAAGTTTGTAATTGCGGTGTTAAATAATAATGTTTCTTTTGGGAACATTCCAGTTACTTTTCTTTCTTCTGTAATATAAGCAAATCCATAATCCATCGCTTCTTTAGGAGACTTAAATAAAATTCTTTCTCCCTTATAATAAACTTGAGATTCAGATAAACTCATCATTCCAAATAAAGAATTGAGTAAACGAGTTCTACCACTTCCGACTAAGCCATAGATACCTAATATTTCACCTGCATGTAATTGGAATGTTACATCTTTTAATTGAGGATTAAATTTAGTCTCTAATCTTTTAACATCTAAGACAACTGGTCCTGGTTTATTTGTTAAAGGTGGGAAACGAGAAGATAATGATCTACCGACCATTGCTTTAACAATATCATCAAGACTTGTTTTCTTAATTTCTTGATTCATTGTAACAACACCATCTCTAAGGACAACGATATCATCACAAATTCTAAAGATTTCATCCATCTTATGAGAAATAAAGACAAAACTGATTCCTTGGTTCTTTAATCTTTCAATCATCTTGTATAACATTTCAGTTTCTTTTTCTGATAAAGAAGATGTTGGTTCATCAAGAACAATTAATTTTGCATCATAGCTAATAGCTTTAGCTATTTCTACCATCTGTCTTTTTGAAACTGATAAGTTTCTCATTTTATCAGTAGGATTAATTCCATATAATCCATTCTTTTGTAATAACAATAATGCCTTCTCTTGCATTATTTTGTCATTAACAATTCCATTAAAAGCAATGTATCTACCTAAGAATAAGTTATCTGCGACAGTTCTATCTAAGCATTGATTTAATTCTTGGTGAACCATTGCGATACCATTCTCTAACGCTTCTTTAGAATTTTTAAATGAAATTTCTTTTCCTAATAATTCAAATGATCCACTACTAACAGAATACATTCCGAATAAGCATTTCATTAATGTGGATTTTCCTGCACCATTCTCGCCCATGAATCCACATACATGGCCTTCTTTAATATTAAAACTAACGTCTTTTAAAACTTGGTTTGTTCCAAATGATTTGGAGACGTTTTTAATTGATAATAATATTTTATTGCTCATTGTCTACCTCCATTAATCATTTGCCTTAGCTTGGTCTTTAACCCAATCAACAATCATTTTGCCTTGCTCTTCTGCGCCAGCTTTAGCATCAAATCCAACATAGAATGTATATGGGTTAGCTTTCATAAGTTCAGTATCAACTGCACCAGTTGTTTTATTAGTAGGTTGTCTATTATAGAAAATAATTGGAGTATGTTCGAAATCAGTACCAGTTTTTGATTTAATAGCTTCAATATACTTGTTACCATTTTCCGTTTTAATCATATTAATTAAATAAGCTTGTTTCTTATCTTTAACATTAATGTCATTAATAATCTTATCTTCATCATTACCATTACCATAGAAAATAGAACCACAGTTTGGATCATCGAGTCCGAATTGAGTTCTTGCTACTTTTAGTAAAGGTACCATTGTTGATTGCAAATAAGTATCTGTCATACTATAACAGCATTGATAAAAATCGTATCCCTTTTTAGCTTTCTTCATTGGTTGAACGCCTAATTGGTTTGCTGCGCTATCAAGTTTTAAATAATCTTTAATATTTTTTCGATTAACAATATTTGAACCAACTAAAATAGCTTTCTGTTCTTCATTATAAGAGATTTTTAAGGCGCCTTCGCCTAAATAATCTTGAATAAATTTGCCATCTTCTAAATAAGCATCATCACTCGCTGCTTTCGCGCTTTCTTTGATAGTTTTTGTTCCTTCGGTATATGAATATTCAACACCACTCATACCAGCAAATAATTTAGCCTTGTATTCTTTTTCCGAAAGTTTTCCATTCATCATGTCAAGCATTCTAGATGCCAAAACATTCATAATTAATGCTTGAGCAGGTGCATTACTATTAATAGTACCTGCGATTAATCCTTTATTAATTAAGTTTAATGTAGAACCGTTTGAATCGTATCCAAATATTGGCATACCATCAGGTCTATTATTAGCAAATGTTGCTCCTTCCGCCATACCATCATTATTAGAAATAATCATTGTAATTTCTTTTTTGTACTTGGTGTACCAAGTATTACATTGGGTAACTGCTGTTTCTTGATCCCATGTTGCGCCGGAGTAGTTAACACAGACTCTTGAGCTCATTTCGTTAACTTCAAAAGTTTCTGTTTTGCCACTTTTAACTTCTAAATCAAGGTGCCCTTGAATAGGAGTTTCAGCATTTGGGTTATGTTCGTTATAGCCTGGATCAGTTGAAGCTCTTCTTGTATTTAAAGCTTCACGAATTCCACCAGTTCTAGCTGCGGAATCGTTATGGTCAGTTTGACCAATCAATAAACAATAGTTTATTTTTCTCTTACTTCCAGTGTCACTCCATTTCCATTGATATGAGGACATTGCACCAAGCGCAATAAAAGTAGCTACTGCGCCAGCTAAAGGAATCAATAATAAGCCTTTTTTCATGATTATCTCCTTTTAATATGTAAGCGGTTACATTTAATATAATACTTTATAGATAGTTAAATATCAAGAAATTTAACAAAAAATATTGAAATTTATTACTATATTAATAGCATGAATAAAATACTATTAGATATAAGTGCATTAAAAGAGAAAAACCAAAACGCTATTCTTGGGTTAAAGATTTTCTTAAGCAAAAACAAAGATTATGAGATAACTGTTATTGGAGATTCTAATGATACTGTTACCATTCATAGACACAAGAATATTGTGATAGCTCAAACAGATACTAATGATATTGAGATTGAATCTGAATATAAAAATATTAAAGAAAGAAATATTCAAATTCTATTATCTTTGTTAAAAAGAGATCACTATAAATCATTTATTTCATATGATTCATTAGAGACTCTAAAACCTTATATAGATAAATATTTTGTTAAGAAGAGTTCTCCAATGTTAGTAGCAAGTTATGCAAACTTTGAATCACATAAGTGCACAATCTTTGGAGATTTAGGTTTTAACGATAATCCTACAGAAAACGATTTATCTTCTTATTTATTAGAATTAAAAGATTATGCAAATGATGTCTACAACTTCTCTTCTACTAAGTTTAAATATCTAACCTCTAAGTCAAACAACAATTTAATTAATCAATTTAAAAATGATAAAGACTATGAAGGAATATTAAATCCAAAAGATTTCTACACTGCTAATACCGATATTTTATTATGCGATGCTAAAACATGTCAGACCGCTATTCAAAGCATTCGTGGTGCAATTGAAACATATGATTCGTTTATTAAAAAACAAATTAATAAAAACGTTGGATATAAGATTTTCTCCGCGATGTTTAAAAGCATGATTTCTTCATTCCATTTACAAATTGATGAGAAGTTAACTAGTGGCGGTGTTACTTTATTAGGCTACGATAAGAAAATAATTTTTGTCGAACCTGACACAATTGCGATGGGTATTAAAACTGCAATTGATAGCTCAATTAAATTCAATAAATAATTTATCTGTGAAACTTTCCGTGAAACATATTATTATATTTTCATGAGTAAAATTATTTCTATCGCTAATCAAAAAGGCGGAGTTGGTAAAACTACGACCACTATTAATTTAGCTGCTGCTTTAGCAAACTTAAATAAACAAGTATTAATCGTTGATATGGATCCACAAGGTAATTCATCTCGTGGAATTGGATTAGATATCGTTTCATTAAAGAAAACATTATTTGAAGCTTTAGTTAAATTAGAAGATGTTAATCAAATTATTAAAACTACATCGTTTAAAAATATCGATGTTTTGCCATCTAATTTAACACTCGCTAATTTTGGTCCTACTATAAGTAATGTCCAAGAAGAAATCTCTGATTGTTTAAAAAGAGTAATTAAAGAAATCAAGAAAGAATATGATTATATTTTAATTGATTGCCCACCATCACTTGGATTGTTAACTATTAACGCTTTAACTGCATCAAATAGTATTTTAATTCCTGTTCAATGTGAATACTTTGCGATGGAAGCTTTAGCGCAAATTCTTGGTACAATCAGCGAAGTTAAAAGATTACATAATCCAAATTTAGAGATAGAAGGATTTGTATTAACAATGTTTGATACTCATACAAATTTATCTACTGAAATTGCTCAACAAGTTAGATCTTTATTTAAAGAAAATACATTCATTTCTGTTATTCCTAGAAATGTATCTATTCCAGAAGCTACTGCTAAATTAATGCCAGTAAGTGAATATCGTCCAACCAGCGCTGGATCTTTATCATATGCATCTTTAGCAAAAGAATTATTAGATCATGAAAACCGTAAATAAAAGACTATTAAATAAAAATCAATTATCAAAATTAGTTAATCGTTTTTCTAAGAGCTATGTTATTGAAGAAATGGAGAGAAATCTCCGTCAAGCTAATAGCAAAGAATTATTAGTGAATGATATTGACGATAACGGAATTATTAAGAGCGCAAAATTAAAAGATAACACATTAAAAGAAGTTGCTGATTCTATTATTAAAACAGGATTAACAAATCCATTAGTCGTCCGTCCAAAAAAAGATTATTATGAAATTATATTTGGACGTAAAAGATTATTAGCGTGTAAGAAATTTAAAATCGCTAAAGCGCCAGTAGTAATCATTAATGTATCTGATGAAGAAATGTTATTAATGTTACTCGCGGATAACCGCGAACAACGTGATGGAAACATTATTGAAATGGCATTAATTCTAGATAGTTTATCTAAGAAATTCAATTATTCACAAAAGACATTATCCGAAGTAGCACATCAATCGCGTTCGCAAATAACAAATATATTAAGAATGTTAAATTTACCTCAACATATTATTGATGATTTATCTATCAATAAATTATCTTATGGACACGCAAAAGCAATTGCATCTTTGCCAGAAACTAAAATTGAAAATTTAGTTAAGAAAATTTATCAAGATAACTTATCTGTTAGAGAAACCGAATCAATTGTAAAAAAATATAAAAATAGTGAAGACTTAGAAACTCACTCTACTTTATTGAAGAAATATAAATGTTTATTAAACGAAAAAGATAAACAATTGATAATAAAATTTAATAGCGAAGAAGAAAAACAAAGTTTTATTAAAGCTGTAAAAACAAAATAATTACAAAGGTTTTTTTAGTATATCTGCGTAATTGCGCGGATATTTTTTATCAGTTGATTTTTTCTTGGTAAATACAATATTTAATCTAGTTGCTTTATCACTTGGTAATTCGTGTGTGTAAACTTTTCCGGAATCTAAATTTAATTTTTTAATCGCATTTTTCGCTTTAAAATATTCTTCATTTCCCTTAGGTCCTTTCATTGCAACAATTTGTCCACCGACTTTAGCTAAATAAGCGACTAGCTCTAAATAAATTGATAAATCAGAAAAAGCACGAGAAATAACAATATCATATTTTTCATTTTCTTTTAACGATTCAACACGAGCACATTTTGTCTCAACATTTTTTAAGTTCAAATATTTTAATACTTCATTTAGATAACTAACTTTTTTCCCTGTTGAATCAAGTAAAACAAATTTAGCAGTTGGATAAAGAATTGCTAAAGGAATTCCAGGGAATCCCCCGCCACTTCCAACATCTAAAACTAATTTGTTTTCAAATGAAATATCCTTGCTAATTAATAAGGAATCATAAATATGTTTTTCAACCATTTCATCTTTCTTAGTTATTGCAGTTAAATTAATATTCTCATTTGTTTTAATAAGATATTCCAAAAATAAATCAATCTTATGTGTATCTACATCAAATTGTAATTTAAGAGTGTTGTAATCCATATTTATTTCTTCTTTATATTTAATACTAGTATAGCAATATCCGAAGGATTAACACCAGAAATACGTGATGCTTGGCCAATTGAATGAGGACGAATCTTATCCATTTTTTGGCGAGCCTCTAAGGCTAAGCCATCCATATGTAAGTAATCAATATTACTTGGAATTAAAGTATCTTCAATCTTATTAAATTCGCTCGCTTCTTTTAGTTGCTTTTTAATATATCCTTCATATTTAATACTTACTTCAATTTGGAATATCGCTATCTCAGATAACTTTAATTCTTTTAAACCTTTAACATATGGATATAAATCAATTAGTTTAACATTAGGACGTCTAAGTAATTCTAATGCTGATGTTCCAGCGTTTAATCCATCATAGCCTAATGATTTTAAATATTTATTAACAGTTGATTTAGATCCAAATCTTGTTTTATTTAAGATAGAGATAGCTTTTTTAATTTGAGTTTCTTTTTTCTTAAATTGATTCCATCTTTCGTTTGAAATTATTCCTAATTTCTTTCCATAAGGAGTCAATCTTATATCGGCATTATCGTGTCTAAGTAATAAGCGATATTCAGCGCGAGAAGATAATAAACGATATGGTTCACTTATTCCTTTTGTAACGATATCATCTATCATTACTCCGATATAAGATTCATTTCTTTTTAAAATAAATGGTTTCTTTTTCTTAATCCATAAACAAGCATTAATACCTGCCATTAATCCTAAGCCAGCAGCTTCTTCATAACCACTAGTGCCACATATTTGACCAGCACCATATAATCCTTGATATTTTTTAACATGTAAACTTAAATCAAACTCTAATGGATCAAGTAAATCATATTCAATAGCGTAAGCGTATTTTAAGAATTCAGCATGTTCTAAACCCTTTAAAGAATGGACCATTTGTTCTTGGACTTTATGAGACATTGAAGTAGAGAATCCTTGCAAATATACAGATTCATAATCTTTATATTCTGGTTCTAAAAATAACTGATGTCTCTTCTTATCTTTAAAGGTCATAACTTTTCCTTCAATAGAAGGGCAATAACGTGGTCCTATAGCAGATACTGTTCCATTATATTGAGCAGATTCATCTAGATGAGATCTAATTATTTTATGAGTTGTTTCATTAGTATAAATTAAGTAACAAGGTATTTGTTTTTCAACAGGAATAAATTTATTTGTGAGATAAGAAAATGCTAAATTACCTTTACTTCCAGGTTGAATTTCAGTTTTAGTAAAATCAATCGAACTATGTTTGATTCTTGGAGGAGTTCCAGTTTTTAATCTAAGAACTTTTAATCCCATTTCTCTTAAACAATCACTTAATCCAATTGATGGCTTTTCTCCATCAGGACCGGCACTTATTTTATTTTTGCCGTGATAAATGAAGGCATCCATAAATGTTCCGGTTGTGATAATTACAGCTTTAGATTTTATCTTTATATTTTTAGTTAAAATTACTCCGCTTACTTTCTTTCTATCATAGATAAGAGATTTAACTTCACATTCTTTAACAGTTAAATTCTTTTGTTTTAAACATGCTTGTTGCATGAAATGCGGATATTCATATTTATCACATTGCGCTCTTAAACATTGAACCCCAGGACCTTTACCAGTATTTAGCATTTTCATTTGTAAGTAGGTATGATCAGCGCCGACGCCCATCATACCACCTAAAGCATCAATTTCTCTTACAACTATTCCTTTAGCGGATCCTCCTATAGAAGGATTACAAGGCATATTAGACATCTTTTTAATATTTAATGTGCATAGTAAAGTTTTCATGCCCATACGTGCAGAAACTAAGGCTGCTTCTACTCCGGCATGACCACCACCTACTACTATTACATCAAATGTTTTGTTCATATTTTTATCCAATGCTTCCATCCATATCAAGTTTAATTAATTGATTTAATTCTACAGCATATTCCATAGGAAGTTCTCTGGAGAATGGAGCAATAAATCCCATAATAATATATTGAGTCGCGTCTTTTTTACTCATTCCTTTACTCATTAAATAAAATAATTGATCTTCATTAATTTTAGATACAGTTGCTTCGTGTTCAATATAAGAAGTATTATTGATAACTTCATTATTAGGTATAGTATCTGATTTAGAAATATCATCTAAAATTAATGTGTCACATTCAACGTGAGAAGAAGAGTTTTCTGCTAATTTAGTGTGTCTTACTGTTCCACGATAATTAGCGATACCTCCACTACTTACAACTGATTTAGAAATAATAGTTGAGTGAGTGTCAGGTGCTAAATGGATCATTCTTGCTCCAGCATCTTGGTATTGTCCTTTAGAAGCAACGGCAATTGATATACATGTTCCTCTTGCGCCTCTTCCTTTTAATATACATGCTGGATATTTCATATTGACTAAACTACCAATATTTCCATCTATCCATTCCATACTTCCGTTTTCATCTACGGATGCTCTTTTAGTGACTAAGTTAACAATATTAGTAGACCAGTTTTGAACTGTCGAATAACGACATCTACCATTTTTTAATATTACTATTTCTACTACTGCAGAATGTAAAGAATCTTTAGAATATATCGGAGCAGTGCAGCCTTCAATATAGTGAACATCTGCACCTTCATCAACAATAATTAATGTTCTTTCAAATTGACCAGATTTTTCGTTATTAATTCTAAAATATGATTGAAGTGGTTTTTCTAATTTCACTCCTTTAGGAACATAAATAAATGATCCACCAGACCAGACGGCTCCGTTTAATGCAGCAAATTTATTATCAGTATAAGGAACAACCGTATTAAAATATTTTTTCATGATATCTGGACACATCTGTAATGCTTGATCAGTAGATAAAAAGATAACTCCTTTTTCTTCTACTTCTTTAAGCATATTATGATAAACGGCTTCACTATCGTATTGAGTAGTAACTCCTGCTAAATATTTTTGTTCTGCTTCAGGAATTCCAATCTTTTTAAATGTATTTCTAATAGTCTCAGGAACATCTTCCCATTTTCTTTCAACCTTATCAGATGGTCGAATAAAATAGGTATAACTATCAAAATCTAATTTAGATAAATCAGGCCCAAAAGATGGCATAGATAATCTTTTAAAAGCCTCATAAGATTTAAGCCTAAAATTAAGCATCCATTCAGGTTCATTTTTTAATTTAGAGATCTCTCTAATAATATCTTCAGATAAACCTTTAGGCGTTTTTAAAATAGATGTATCTTCATCTTTAAAACCATATTTATATTCTTTATCTAAATTGATTTTATTTGCCATGTTTATTTAATAAATCCTCTAATGCGTGATAACCGATGCATGCGCATTTAATACGGGCAGCTTGTTTAGCGGTATTAATAAAAGCGATTGCTTCTCCAAGTGCCTCTTCATCAAACTTTTCTTCATGAATCATTTTGAAATATTGTTCAATTATGTAACGCGCTTCTTTTTCGCTTTTATTAATTACTAGCTCACACATAATATCTGTGCTCGCGGTAGAAATAGCGCATGCTATTCCATCCCATAAACAATCTTTAACGATTTTATTTTCAAGTTTTAAATATACGTGAATATCATCAATACAATTTTCACTTTTTGAATGAATAGATGTATATCCACTTTTAGGTGTTTTTTTATGTATTGGATTTTGATAATGATCCATGATGATTTGTCTCATCATATCGTTAGTTAAGGAAATAGGCATCGAGATAATCCTCCTTATTTAGTGCTTCAATTAATTTATCAATTTCTTCTTTAGTATTATAGAAATAAATAGAGATACGAATAGTCGCTGGAGTCTTTAAGAAATCATTTAATATTTTTGCGCAGTGTTGCCCACTTCTTACTGCGATTCCTTGACTGTTTAAAAATGTTGCTTCGTCTTGTGCAAAAACTTTTTTCTTATTAATAGTTATAATTCCACTTTCAGCAGTTTCGTTATATATAATGATGTCTTTATTTTTCTTTAATTTATTAATTGCGTATTCTCTTAATTGTTGTTCATATTTATTAATATTTTCTATACCAATTTTATTGATATATTCTATAGCGGCTTTTAATCCATAGACTCCTGCTAAATTTAAAGTACCTGCTTCAAATCTTACTGGTGGTAAAAGATATTCAACATCTCCACACATATCAAATTTAGCGTTCATTCCTCCACCACTCATTAATGGATCCATTTTCTTTAGCAAATCAAATTTACCATATAAGATTCCTATTCCAGTTGGACCACACATTTTATGAGAAGAGAAAGATAAGAAATCAACATCAGAATCTTTTACATCGGTTTTACGGTGTGGCACTGATTGAGCACCATCACAAACAACAATAATATTACGCTTATGAGCTTCTTTACATATTTCCTTAATTGGTGCGATAAATCCTAATACATTGCTAACTTCGGCTATTGCAATAATCTTAGTATTTTTATTAATTGATTTTTTTACATTATTAAGAGTTAATCTTCCTTCTTTATTTAAAGGAATAAATTTAACTTTCGCTCCAGTTAATTCACTTACTTTATACCAAGGTAAAACATTAGAAGCATGTTCAGCTTCTGTTAATAATATTTCATCATTCTTTTTTAAGAATTTAGAAGCATAACCATACGCTACTAAATTAATGGACATACTCGCCCCAGAAGTAAATACTATTTCTTCTCTTTTAGCATTAATAAATTTAGCGACAACTCCTCTAGTCTCTAATAATTTTTGATCAGCGTTAAAGCATAAATCATAATCTCCACGATGAGAGTTACTAGTCTCTTTTAAATAATAATTATTAATAGCATCCACTACTGATTTAGGTTTAAAAGTAGTCGAAGCATTATCTAAAAATACTAAAGGATGTTTCTGCATTCTTTGCTTTAACATCGGAAAATCTTTACGAATATTATTTACATCAAACATGACATTTCTCCATTATCTTATTATTTATAGATTCTTTAATATCATCATTAAAGTAATTTGCGATTGGTTTTAAATATCCTTCTACAATCAATGCTTTTGCTTCTATTTCAGTTAATCCTCTCGATTTTAAATAGAATAAATGTTCATCATTTAATCTACCTACAATCGCAGCATGACTTGCTAATACATCATTCTCATCAATCTTTAATATTGGATTAGCTTTACCAGATGCATCCTTATCAAAAACAATAATCTTTGCATTCTGATTTGTATTAGATTTCTTTGCATTCTTTTTAATATGATTAATACCTGAGAACACTAATCTAGAAGAATTAAGTGCTACACCATAATTATTCATATTCGCAAAAGTATTATTTTTATTATGTATAAAAGATATATCAAATTCTTTTTTATCTTTATTTGTCGCTAGACTTGCTAGATCCCAAGTAGCATTCGCACCTTCTTCATTTAATTCGATATTAGCGTGTATTTTACCTACTCCATTTGAAAAATCTGCTACAACAGTTTTTAATGTTGAGTTCTTATTTAGCGAACCGCTAATATCAATGTTTTTGGAGTCCAAAAACATAGCATATTTTAGTAAAAGCGAACCGTTATTTTCAATAACAAAATTAACTGAAGAATTATCAGTTATTAATAGTTCTTTTATTTCATTTGCTTTTACTAAAATATTCATTATTTTTTCATTGCTACTTTAGTAGCGCATACTCCTATTGATTTTTTATTTATCTCGGGTTTAGTTATTTCTATTCCTAGTTCATTTTTAATCCATTCATATCCTTCTTTATCTACTCTTTTAATTAAAGTAGCATCGCCATCTAAAACTATTTTTCCATTTACCATGATGACTGCTCGATTAGGATGAATGAGATCAAATAATCTAGCGTAGTGAGATATTACTAATAGACTCATACCATTTTGATGTTTTTTATTTATTGCATTAGCGACAACATTAATCGCATCAACATCTAATCCAGAATCTATTTCATCTAGCATTGATAAAGATGGATTAAGTAAGTTCATTTGAAGGATTTCGTTTCTCTTTTTTTCTCCGCCTGAAAATCCTTCATTTAAGTTACGATTCGCCATTTCAAATGGAATTCCCATTTCTTTATAAGAGTTTTCTAATTCTTTATAGAATGTAAATAATGTCATTGGTTTTTCTCTTCTGACATTCATAATGTTTTTTAAGAAATCAGAATTATTTACTCCAGGGACTTCACTTGGATTTTGTAATCCTAAGAATAATCCTAATTTACTTCTTTCATCAGTAGACATATTTAATATATCTTTATTATCAAAAGTAATAGAGCCTTCAGTGATCTTATATTTAGGATGTCCCATAATGGCCATAAATAAAGTAGATTTACCATGTCCATTAGGTCCTAATAAGGCAACATTATCGCCTTCATTAATGGTTAGATTAACTCCTTTAAGGATTTCTTTTCCTTCAACGTTTACATGTAAGTTTTTAATTACTAAGTTTTTCATAAGCATATATATTTTATATATAAACAATAGAATGTCTAATTTAATAGTAATTATTTTATTTATGGATAAATTAGATACACTTTATCGCATTAAATAAATTAATCAAACAAGTTAGCTTATATTTTGGTAGAATAATTAAGATTATTCTATGTCGTATAAAGTATTATATCGTAAATACCGCCCGAAGGCTTTTAATGAAGTAGCAGGTCAAAAGGCTATTATTCAAACTTTAAGCAACGCTTTAAAGTCGAATAAGATTTCTCATGCTTACTTATTTACTGGTCCTAGAGGAACAGGTAAGACCACTACCGCTAAATTATTTGCGAAAGCTATTAACTGTGAAAAAGGTAATGGAGAAATATGTAATGAATGTGATAACTGTTTGAGTGCAAATAAGAATGCTCATCCAGATATTATTGAAATAGATGCTGCTAGTAATAATGGCGTTGATGAAGTACGTAATTTAATTGATAAAGTTAAATTCGCTCCAATAAAAGGAAAATATAAAGTTTATATTATCGATGAAGTTCATATGATGACTCCAGGAGCATTTAACGCTTTACTTAAGACGTTAGAAGAACCTCCAGCACATGTTATTTTTATTCTAGCGACAACAGAACCTCATAAAGTATTACCAACTATTCTTTCTAGATGTCAAAGATATGATTTTTCTAAGATTGATGAAAATGCAATTGCTGATTATTTAATGGATGTTTTAGATAAAGAAGGTGTTGAGTATGATTCTAAAGCATTGCTTCCTATTGTAAGCATTGCTGATGGAGGAATGCGTGATGCTTTAATGATGCTAGATCAAGTATTATCGTATTCAAATAAAAAGATAACAGAAAAGGATGTATTAGATTTATTTGGTATCGCCTCTTTAGAAGAGAAAGTTGATTTATTAAATGATATCGCTAGCAAGAATACTAACGGAGTATTATCACGTGCTTCTTTCTTCTTAGAAGGTGGAGTGGATATCAAACGCTTAACTATTTCTTTATTAGATATCTTAAAAGATTTATTAGTCTATCACACTACTCATGAAGTTAATCTCATGACTACATTAAAAGAAAAAGAATTACATCAACTAGAGAATTCTTTCTCTATTGAAGAAATAAATGAAATGATTGAAATATTAATTAAAGCTGAATCTGATTTTAAAGTTGTATCTAATCCGCGTTCATTATTTGAAATTACCTTACTTAAACTAGTAACTTTAAATAATAAAAAGAAAGTTGAAAAAGTAATCGAAAAGAAAATTGAAACTCCTATTAACGAAACTAAAGTTGAAGAAAAAATAGAAGTTAAAGAAGACATTAAACCATTAGAACTAGAAGGAGAATCTAATCACTTAGATGATGACACTATTATTAAATTAATGGTCAGCGGTAACAAAGATGAAAGAGTTTCTTTAGTAGAAAAATGGACTCGTTCTATTTCGCAATTCTCTGCTGATCCTAAACTAGGTAAATATGCATCATTATTACTTGACGCTACTCCGTACATCATCACTAAAAATGTCTTAATCTTAAATTATGATTTTGAAAGACTCGCGAATAAAGTAAACATCAAATCTAATCAAATTAATTTATCTAAATTATTAGAATCCATTCTTAAACGTCATGTCTTTGTTTATGCCTTATCTAGATCTGAGGAACTACGTTTAAGAAAACTATTCTTAAATTTAAGACAAATTAATAAATTACCAAATAAAGAAGAAATTGAAATTAAGGAGAATTAACTATGAACATGCAAGCCATGCTTATGCAAGCACAAAAAATGCAAAGAGAATTAAACAAAGCTAAAGAAGAATTAGCAAACAAAGAATTTACTGTCACTAAAGGTGGAGTAGTTAAAGTTGTAGTCTTAGGTGATAAAACCATTCAAGAAATAGTTATTGAAGAAGACGCCATGAATAAAGAAGATAAAGAGATGGTTGAAGAATCTATGGGATTAGCAATCAATGAAGCAATGGAACAAATTGATAAAGCTAACGAAGAGATTAACGAAAAAATCACCGGTAGAAAAGAAGGAATCGGAATGTAATGAAAGATTTAGAATCAATTAACAGATTAATAGATTCTTTTTCTCGCCTACCAAGTGTAGGAAGAAAATCAGCAGAACGTATGGCGTATGCTATATTAAACATGGATAATGATGATGTAAAAGAATTCTCTAACGCTTTACTTAACATCAAAGAAAAAGTTCATCCATGCCCAATATGTGGTTTAAACACAGAAGAAGATAAATGTGAAATATGTAAAGATAAAACGCGTGACCATAAAACCGTTATTGTTTTAGCCTACGCTAAAGATGTTTATTCATTTGAAAAACTCAATTCCTATAATGGAGTTTATCATGTCCTTAATGGACAGATAAGCGCGATTAAAGGAATTGGAATCAACGATTTAAATGTTGATTCGCTTTTTAAGCGTATTTTAGAAGAGAAGATTGAAGAAGTAATAATTGCTACTGATCCTACTATTGAAGGAGAGACTACTGCTTTATATTTAGCAAAATTATTAGAGAAGAAAAATGTTGTTGTTACACGTTTAGCTTATGGTCTTCCAATGGGCGGACAAATCGATTATGTTGATTCTCTTACAATTTCTAAAGCTCTGGAAGGGAGGAAGAAAATTTAATTATGTTTATAACATTTGAAGGTGGAGAAGGAAGCGGAAAATCCACTGCTATTAAAAAGATAAAAGAATTATTAGTGAAAGATGGTTATGACGTTTTATTAACTCGTGAACCAGGTGGCACTCCAATAAGTGAAGATATTCGCAATGTTATCTTAGATAAAAAGAATACTGCCATGGATAAAAGAACAGAAATTTTATTATTCGCAGCTTCTCGTAGACAACACTTAGTACAAAAAATATGGCCAGCATTAAAAGAAGGCAAAATAGTTGTTTGTGATCGTTATTTAGATTCTTCTTTAGCCTATCAAGGTGGAGCGAGAAATACTAAAGTAGAAGATGTTTTAAAAGTTAATTTATTTGCGACTGAAAATACTTGGCCAGATATAACTTTCTTATTTGATTTAAAACCTGAAATTGGCTTAGCAAGAATTCATAAAAATCATCGCGTTGATGATCGCTTAGATAACGAAAAGATGGATTTCCATTTGAAGGTTCGTGCAGCATTTTTAAAATTAGCAAAGCAATATAAAAATAGATATGTCGTTATCGATGCAAGCAAATCAAGTGATGAAATTGTGAAAGAAGTTTATAAGATTATTAAAAAGAAGATTAAGAAATAATGCATATAAAGGATTACTTAAAAGATAAACAACCATCAATATATAAAACCTTTTCTAATGCCATAAGCACTAATCAATTATCACATGCATATTTAATTGTTGGAGATTATGGCACACCACTAAAAGAAACTGCTATATATTTAGCAAAGTCTTTATTATGTGATTCACCAAATCCTTTAGCATGTGAAAACTGCATTACCTGTTTAAGAATCGATAATAATCAATATGCCGATATTATTATTGAAGACGGTTCAAAAGGAACAATAAAAAAAGAAGATGTTGATCATATTACATCAACATTCTCAAAAACTGCAATTGAAATTAAAGGCAAAGTAATTTATATCATTCACTTAGTGGAAAACATGACCGCACAAGCGATAAATGCTTTATTAAAATTTTTAGAAGAACCTGGTAAAAATACATATGCATTTTTAACCACAGAAAATGAATCTAGAGTACTCTCAACAATTATCTCTAGAAGTCAAAGGCTCTTTTTAAAATTAACTAAAAGAGAAGATGTTATTGAGGAAGCAATTAAAAATAATATTAATAAAGAAGATGCTGAATTATTATCTTTTGTTTATAACAATGTTGATAATATCAAAGATAAAATTCAAGATGAGACTTATCCTGATTTAAAAGAAACTTTAATAAATTATTTAAAGACTCTTTCAAATGTTGATGACGTTTTGTATTTCGTTGAATCTAATTTATTAGAAAAAATTAATAGCAAAGAAACCGCAAAATTATTTATAGATTTATTAGCGAGTTTCTTTGAAGACGCGATTCGCATAAAGAACAACGAACACATATTCTTAACTTCTTATGATAAGATAATTAAGGATTTATCAAATGCCTTACCGCATATTGAATCTAGTCTATTAGAAATAATAAGTTTAAAAAGTAAAATAGATTTAAATATTAGCATTGCCTCAATATTTGAACATCTATCTATATATCTACTTAAGGAGTAATTATGGTTAAAAAATATCTTGTACAAGTTAAATATTCTAAATATGAAAAACCTTCTTTATTTGCGACTGATATCGATGATTTAAAGTTAGGAGAATACGTTTTAATTAATACTGATCGCGGAGAAGAAATGGGCACTATTGCTTCTAAATCTACCAACATCGAATCATTCACTAGTAAATTAGAAACTTCTACAATTATTGGTCGTCCAACAAAAACCGAAATTCATATTTATGAAGATAATAAAAAGAGAGCGAAAGAAGCTATTAAAATTGCTGAAGAAGAAGCAAACAAATTAAAACTTAATATGAACTTCCTTGAAGCAGAATATGTTTTAGACGGTAGTAAAGTTACTTTGATTTATACCGCAGATGGAAGAGTTGATTTCCGTGAATTATTAAAAGTACTTCCACAACTTTTACATACACGCATTGATTTCCATCAAATTGGTGCAAGAGATAAAGCTCGTGTTACCGGAGGTATTGGACCTTGCGGAAGAGAAATGTGTTGTTTATCTTTCTTAAAAAATTTTGATGGCATATCAATTAATAAAGCCAAGAATCAACAACTATCTTTAAATAATGCTAAGTTATCTGGATCTTGTGGAAAATTAATGTGCTGTTTAAATTTTGAAGATGAAACATATACAAGAGAATCAAAAGATTTCCCACCTGTTGGATCAATTATTAAAAAAGATAAAAATACTTATAAAGTATTAGGATTTAATATTGTTTCTCGCGTTGTTAAATGTGAAGGTCCTGATGGATTAACATTTATCCCGTTAAAAGAGCTTAAAAAATAATGAATAGAAATTCTTCTTTTAAAAGTAACAAACCAATTCTATATTTAATTCCAACTCCAATTGGAAACTTAGAAGATGTTTCTACACGTACTTTAAATGTATTAAAAGAAGTAGATTATGTTTTTGCCGAAGATACAAGAGTTGCAGGTAAATTATTAAATTTATTAGGAATAAAAAAACATATTGTTTCTTGTCATGAACATAATGAGAAAATTGCAAGTAAAGAAGCAATTAAATTATTAAAAGAAGGATATAAAGTAGCATATATGTCTGATGCTGGAATGCCTTGTATCTCTGATCCAGGTTCTATTTTAGTGAAAGACTGTTTATTAAGCGATATTAATATATCTTCTATTAGTGGTCCTAATGCTGCGTTAAATGCTTTAATCGCCAGTGGACTTGATACTGAACATTTCTATTTTCATGGATTTTTAGATGCAAAAGAAAGCGTGAGAAAAGAAGAATTAAGAAACTTATATAAAAGAAAAGAAACATTAATATTTTATGAAGCGCCTCATCGCATTGATAAAACATTAAAAAGTTTATTTGATATTTTAGGATCTAGAAGAGCTTGCATTGCTAGAGAATTAACTAAAATACATGAAGAATATATTCGCGGTAATTTAGAAGAATTTTTATCATTAGATAAAGAATCATTAAAAGGTGAAATGGTTATTGTTGTTGAAGGTAACAGCGAAGAGATAAGTAAAATGCCTGAAGAAAAAGATATTGTTAATTTAATTCGTAACTTTGAAAATATGGGCATGTCTACTAAGGATGCAATAAAAAAGGCAAGTGAATTGCTCAACTTGCCTAAGAATAAAATTTATTCTTTATATCACAGAAATTAATTATTTCTTTAGTCCACTTGATGGATTTAAATTAATTCCAAGATAATCACTAACAGGTAATGCAAAGGCAATGCCTTGACCTGGTGAAGATAATCCAGCTTCTGTATTTATTGCTAATAACACTTTTTCAGTAATCTCTTTTTTAACAACGATAATAACAATTTCTTTTTCAGGAGAAACAGTAATGCCATAGAATTTTTCCATGTCTTTATTTCCGGTCCCACGAGCATGAATAACAGTTCCACCACCAGCGCCAGCTTTCTTAGCTGCTACCATTACTAAATCGACGAATCCTCTGTTGATAATACAGAAAATCGCATTTAAATTTTCTTTAGTTTTCTCTACCATAATTTCTTGCTCCTTCAAAATCTGCACTAAATTTATACGCTAATACACCAGCCATTGATGCAACATCAAACGTTATTAATATTCCTTTGCTTGCCGCAGATACAGTAAATCTTAAATCTAATAAATGTTTAATATTTGGATAATATTTTTCATTTACTAAAGCTAAGACACATTCTTTAGAAGATTCTTCTCCACCTAAAATATCTGCAACATATTTATCTTTTGTTCCTTCAGCATAAAGTAATGTGGACATCGCTGCTCCATTAGTTAATAACAATTGATTAACCGCTAAACCATGTCCTTTTTTAACCACGACAATAAGATATTTTAATTTCTCTAAATTCTTAGGTGCGAATTGTTTTACATTTTCTACTTTCTCAGACATAATTACGCTCCAAAATTAATGATTTGATTATCATTTTCATCCATAACTCTCTTACGAGCAGCAACCATTGAACGATGTTGCATTAAGCTAGCATTTAATCCTAATAATTGAATAACAATTAAAGGCATCATTGCAACTAAAGCCACTGTACCAAAAGCTTGTTTAGCTAGGAATGTTCCTTCGCTCATTTCTGATGCTAATGTTTCTTTATTAATCTCATAGAATTTATGTCCAACACCTAAAGTGAAAGGCAAAATAAATGCACTAGTCATCGGACCAGAAGCAACTCCACCTGAGTCAAAGGCAACACCAACATAAATATCTGGAACAACAAATGTTAAAGCTAAAGCAAGAATATATCCTGGGACTAAATAATAGAATATTGAGAATTTATAAATAACACGAACAACTGCTAAAGCAACAGCGATACCTATACCAATAGATAAAGCAATCATCATACTTCTTTTCTTAATCATACCATCAGAAATTACTTCAACTTGTTTACCTAATACTTGAACCGCAGGTTCACATAATACAACCACTAATCCAATTAATGCCGCTACTAAATATAAGATAAATATTAAATCTTGTTTATCCACTAATGTTTGACCAATATAATCCGCTATCGGAGTAAATCCACCTTCAACACCAGTTAAGAAAACTACTAATCCAATGAAGGTATAAATTAATCCAACTATAATCTTTAATATTTCTTTCTTTGGTAAATGAATAACAACCGCATTATAAATAAAGAAGAATATTATAACAGGCGCCATTGCTATTCCAACATTACGACAACACAATAAAAATGCATGTAAGAATCTTTCATAAGCAGAAGGAATTGGATCCATAATATATTGAGTCTCCAATTGTTTAGAAGCTAATCCATAAATCATTACAACAATTAAAGGTCCAATTGAACAAAATGCTGTTAATCCAAATGAGTCAGCGTTACTGGATTTACCACCACGGCTAGTCGCAATACCAACACCTAAAGCAATAATAAATGGAACTGTAACAGGACCTGTCGTAACTCCGCCTGAGTCAAAGGCTACAGGAATAAACGATTCATCAACTAATATAGCTAAAGCAAATAATAAAGCATAGAAAGCTAATAACCATACTTTTAAACTCTTTTGAAATAAAATACGAAGAACACCAATAACTAAAAATACACCAACACCTAATCCAACTAAACCAATAAAGACATAATACATAACAACGTCATTATTAAATAAACGATTAGATAACACCGCTAAATCAGGTTCAGCAATAGTAACAAATACACCAAGTAAAAAGACAATAACAATTAATCCAATTAAATTCTTATGCGCAGTCATCGAAGCACCAACGTGTCTACCAATTTTACTCATCGCATTATCAGTACCAATTGAGAATAAAGCAATGCCAACAAACAAGAAAACAGCACCAATCGCAAATAAAGGAACACCTTGTCCATTTAAAGTTCCACCTGCAACACTTAATGAAGTAACATTTGTGAAATGTAAAATAGCAATAATAACGACTACAGGAAGAGTCGATAATAAAGCGTTAAGAAATGTTTTGCCCCATTCTTTCATGTCTAATATATTAGAGTATTTCTAATATAAATGCACTAATATTTAATTATTTATTGGAAATAAAGATCTAAATTCTTTAGGAATTGGAGAATTAAATCTAATAACTTTATGCGTACGAGGATGAACAAATTCTAATAGATAAGCATGCAACGCTAATCTATTTAATGGATTATCAGGTTCGCCATATTTATCATCACCTAAAACAAAATGATTAATAGATCCTAATTGAACTCTAATCTGATTTTGTCTACCAGTATCAATCAACACATTTAGCAAAGAATAATTTTTATTTTCGTTAATAACTTTATAATGCGTTATAGCTTTTTTACCATTCTTACGATCACCAGTAATGTAAACTAAATTAACTGAGCTCTTCTTTAAATAATGCACTAAAGTATCTTCTTTTTTATTCATTCTTCCCATCACAATCGCATAATATCCTCTTTTCTTTACTATCTCATTCCAATGCGATTGTAGTTCATCTTTTAAACGAGAATCTTTTGAAAAAATTAATACTCCTGAAGTATCTTCGTCTAAACGATGAACAACATAAATACGATTATGTTTATCTTTGTTATAGACGTAATCAGAAACATAGCGATATGCAGTTCTTCTCGTTTCTTTATCACTTGCGACGGAGAGTAATCCACTAGGTTTGTTGATAACTATAAATTCATTATCTTCATAAAGAATATCGAATGGTAATTTCATATTTCGATGATCTTTAAATGCTGTTTTAACTATGTTAACTTCATCATCTTTACTTAGTAAATAATCAAAGCGAGTAATCGCAACTCCATTAACTAATACTTGATGATGTTCAAGCATAGATTTTATTTTTCCTTTTGGAATTACTTTTATTCTTTCGTATAAAAATTTTAATAAACGATCTTCTTGTTTTATTTTAAATGAAAATAAAATTGGTGATTGTCTATGACGATGATTAAATCTTTGTTTGTTTTTATTCATAATTATAAATTAGGTAATGTAATCGTTATATTGCGATAAAATTCAGATTTATTAATAACTAGTTTTCCGTTATCGCCGTCCTTTGTATAGCTATATTTAACATTTTCAGGAGAAACATGCACATCTTCAGTTTTTATTGTTTTGCCAGAAATAGGTTTAATTATTTTTTCTATATTTGGATGAGTAATAGTTACATAATCGGTTGTTCCAAAATCTTGATAATAATCAGTGCTATAAACATAACTTATTGTATAATTGCCTTCTTCTGATTGACTTTCAATTGAGAGATCTCCAAAAATATTTCCTTTATATATTGTTAATGTTTGAGAAGACTCATCGAATTTATATTGTTTGGCATCTAATGATAATGGAGTGGTACCTGAATAAATAGTTAAAGTATCTTCATATTGTAAATAACCTTTTTCAGGAATAGCTTTCACTACATAATCCTTACTAACTTCTGCTTTGTCTTCTGTTTTTTCCCAAGTTAAATGATCATCACCTTTTAAGGTTACTTTAACGGTTTTTTTACCACACGCAGAAAAAGATAAACAAGTTAATAGAAATAAAGGAGTGAGTATTCTTTTATTCATACCTAACTATTATATAGTTTATTTTCTATTCTTTTTATAATCTTTAAATGCGCGTTTTATTTTTTTATCTTCTCTAATTGGACAAGATTTACATTTTTGAGGTTTACCTTTGTTTTTAATTAAAGGAATAACAAAACTAAAGAAGATAATTAAGAGCATTAAAACTATGACTAATACTAAGACTAAAATATCTGCACCACTCATTTGATAAATACTCCCCATATACCAATTAGACTTGCTAATAACCACGCAAATAAAAGTTCACAAGCAATAACAATAAACATTTTCTTCGCTGATTTTAATTCATGACGCATTGCACTTAATGATCCAACACAAGGGATAGAGAATAAATTAAATGATGCAAATGCAAATGCAGTAATTGGATTAAAGTAAGCAAATGGAGAACCAGGAGCGAATATTGATGCTGCTCCAGAAGTTCTAGCAATAACTTCCATTGAAGATATAACTTGTTCTTTAGCAATTAATCCTTGTAAAGCTGACACTGATGCTGCCCAATCTAATCGACATCCTAAAATAAAATAGAAGAACCATGAAATACCATCACCTAAATATTTTAATTGTGATTGTTCAATTGTGAATTTGCTTCCATCAATATATTGGAAGGAAGGAGTAAATGAAGATAAAGTCCAAACAATAACAGAGAAGAAAACAACTACAGTTGCTGCGCGTTTAAAGAAAGCAATAGTTTTATCCCAAACATCTCTACCTATATATATAGGATTAGGAGATTTATATTCTGGTAACTCAGAAATAAATGTCGTATGTTCTTTTCTTTTTAAAACTTTTTTAATAAATAACGCTGAAAGAATAATAATTACTATCGCTAAGAAATAGAATGATAATGCAACTAAGAATCCAATTTGTTTAAAGAACGCTGCCGAGATTAAAGAGATAATAGTTAACTTCGCATTACAAGGTATAAATGGTACTAATGCAATTGTTACTCTCTTTTCATTTTCATCTTCAACAGTACGAGTAGACATTATCCCTGGAACAGTGCAACCCGCGCCAACAATAAATGGAATTAATGATTTACCAGATAATCCTAATTTATGGAATATGCGATCTAAGAAGAACGCTATTCTTGACATATATCCAGTTGTCTCTAAAATCGCTAAACAAAGGAATAAACAAATTAATTGAGGTACAAATGATACAACAATTGCTAAACCAGAAATAACACCAGTTTGTACTAATGACATTGCCCATTTAGATGCTCCAATATTTCCTAGACTTCTTGCAATTAAAGGACCTAATCCTTCTAATTTAATAGGAGCATTCCAACTAAATGAACCAATAGTAAACTTAACAGATTCCGAACCATTAAATAAAGCTGAAATTAAATTATTAGTTAATCCACCAACAATAGAAATAGATAAGAAATAAACTAATCCCATGATTACAATAAAAATTGGAATAGCCCAAATTTTATGTAAGAAAATTTTATCTAGTTTATCTGATTTAGTTTCTTTAACAGGCGGATATGTGACACATTTATCGCGAACTTTCTCAATATAGTCATACCTTAAAGAGGCGATAAGTTGTTCTCCATCCATCGCATATTTCTTTTCAATTAATAAATGCTCTGCTTTTAATTTATCGCCGAGTAAAATTTTATAATCACGGTCTTCTTCGAAGACTTTTATTGCTTCGAAACGTTTGTGAAACTTATGTTTCCAAGGGTGATTATAAAATTTAATCGTATCATCTATAAATTTCTCAATATCACTTGGGTAAATCTTTTTATGTTTATTCTTTAAATATTTCTTTTTGAAAATTGTTTCTTTTAATTCATCTAATCCTTTTCCGGTTTTAGCAGAGATAGGAATAATTGTTGCACCTAATTCATTTGATAATTTTTTAATATCGATTTTAATTCCTTTCTTTTCGACTAGGTCATACATGTTAAATGCTATGACTACGTCAACATTTAATTCTAATAATTGAGTGGTTAAATATAGGCTTCTTTCTAAAGAAGTAGCATCAACAATATTGATTAATAAATCTAAATCTTCGTTTAATATAAATTGACGTGATACTTCTTCTTCAGCGGTATATGGAGATAAAGAATAAATACCAGGTAAGTCAACGATTGTAGAGTGATATTTTTTTATACTACCTTCTACTCTATCAATAGTAACACCAGGCCAGTTACCAACTTTTTGATTTGAGCCTGTTAAAGCATTAAACAAAGAAGTTTTACCAGAGTTTTGATTACCAATTAATGCTAATTTCATATAACTTTGATATCAATTCCTTCCATGTCTATCTTACGAATACAGAGTTCATATCCTCTTAAAGATATATCAATAGGATCTCCTAAAGGAGCAATCTTTTTTATTTCAATTACTACTCCTTTTGTAATACCCATATCTAATAATCTTCTTCTTAATGCAGCGTTATCATTATGAAAATCTAAAACAACAGCTTTCTGTCCACGACGTAAATCAGATAGATGTCCTTCTTGTCCTTTTGTTAATAAAACTTTTTTATTCTTTTTCATAATTGTTAAAGTTAACCATAGTTAACTATTAATATTTTAATCATATATTTTTATTAGTCAATGAAATTGCATTTATCTAAATATGTTGTATTATGAAAACGATGAGAAAAGTATCAAAAGCCTTAGAAGATTATCTAGAAGCTCTTTATATTTTAGAGCTAGAGGATAAACCATTACACACCACTTCTGTAGCAAATAAACTTCAGGTTTCTAAACCAGCATGCACTAAAGCAATGAAGCGTTTAATTGAACTTAAATATATCGATCAAAAGCTTTATGGATCAATATTTTTTACATACCAAGGTAGAAATATTGCTAAAGAAATATATCATCGCCATACAATAATAAAAAAATTCCTAATGTCTTTAGGAATTGATAGAATCACCTCTGAGAGTGATTGTTGTAAGATTGAACACGTTATAAGTGATAAGACTCTAAGAGCCTTTGAGAAGCACACTAAAAAATAATATTTTTCTTTTTATTAGCGATTATATATCCGTTTTGATTAACGACATCTTCGCGGTTATATATTAAAGGTAATTTAGTAACAGGATCAACGAATACTCCGTTTGCTTCTTTAATAATTATTTGTTGGGCAGCAGTATCCCATTCTTTAGTTTTATTATTTAATCTAATTGATAATTCCGCTTCACCTCTTGCGATTAAGCAACCTTTAATTGCAGCTCCAACAGGTTTCTTACTTTCAATTAAATTACCATATTTCTTAAATCTTTCTTCTTCTGGTTTACCGTGATGCGAAATAGAAGTTAATACACGTAGATCTTTACTTCTTCTACTTACATTAATTTCTTTAACTGTTCCCGCTTTAGAATAGAAAGCTCCACCATGACTTGTCGCATAATAAATCTCGTTTGTGACAGGTACAATAATTACACCTACAACAATTTTCTTCTTATAAGCTAAGGCGATATTAACAGTGAATTGATCATTTTTAGCAATAAAATCACACGTTCCATCTAATGGATCAATAATCCAAACATAATCATTTTTTAAACGCGATTTATTATCAACGCTTTCTTCAGTTAAAAAAGAATAATCCGGGAATTCCTTTTTTAAAAATTCGCGGATTATTTTGTCTGATTTTTTATCAGCCTCTGTGACGGGAGATTTATCTTTCTTAATCTCCACGTCAAAAGGTTTTTTATAAATTTCGAGAATTGTTCTTTTAGCTAGCTCACCAGCTTTAATGGCTGCTGCTAATTGTTTTTCCCACATTATTTTGCTCTATTAATGCATCCAAAGATTTGGCATTTAGCAACGACAACGTTTGCAATACCTTTCTTACCAGGTCCGATGACTTTACGTGGATCATAGACTTTAGCATCTTTAGCAAGAACTTCACGGACAATCTTTGCCCATTCTTGTTGGCATTCAGTATTGACGTTAATTTTTGCGGTACCACGATCAATAGCTTTACGGATTTGTTCATCAGGAATTCCTGAGCCACCATGTAATACTAATGGTATTCCACATAATTGATTGATTTTAGCCATTTCATCAAAGCCTAATTTTGGTTCACCATGATATGGACCATGGACACTACCTAAAGCTGGTGCTAAACAATCAATACCAGTTTCTTTTACTAATTTAACACATTCCGCAGGATCAGCATATAAGACACCTTGAGAGACAACATTATCTTCTTGTCCACCGACATGTCCTAATTCAGCTTCAACTGAAACATGACGCTTATGAGCATATTCAACAACTTTTTTAACAGTTGCGATATTCTCTTCTAATGGATGATGAGAAGCATCAATCATTACGCTTGAGAAACCTGCATCAATAGCAGCTTTACAAGCTTCAAAACTTGAACCATGGTCTAAGTGTAAGGCGACAGGAACTGTAATGTTCTTATCTTTCATATAACCTTTGACCATACCAACGATTGTGTTCCAACCACCGTTATATTTCATAGCTCCTTCAGAGACACCTAAAATAACTGGTGTTGCTAATTCTTGGCATTTATCTAAGATAGCGCCAACCCATTCAACGTTATTAATATTGAATTGACCAACAGCATAATGGCCATCTCTTGCTTTGTTAAGCATTTCAGTCATGTTAACAAGTTTAGGTCCCTTGTTAAATAAATCTTTTAATCCCATATATTTTTACCTCCTAAATATAATGATTAAATATTAGTTGAATCCTCTTGTTGAGGAGTAACTTTATCTTTTTTCTCGTTCTCTTCTTCCTCTTCATCGTCATCACTTTCACTTTCCATATCGTTATAGACTTCACTTAAATCAACATGGATTTTATCATATGGTAAACGATCTCTGAGGGACCATTTATTGCCTCCTAAGGCAACAAAACGTCCATCTAAAGATAATTGAGTATAGAAGTTTCCAACTTTGGATTTCTTCTCTTCATCAGAAAGTTCTAATTCTTTGCAGACTGCAGTCCAAATTGTTGAGAACGCAACGGACTTTTTATCCTTCATTACCTCTAAGGCAATTTCTAACATAGCTTTATTATTTGACATAATTTTCCTCCTTACATTTTATCAGGTGCTTTTATACCAATAAGGTCTAAAGCATTATACAAAGTAATCTTACAAGCTTCAACTAATCCTAGTCGATTAGCGGTCAAATTTAGATTACTTTTGTCAACTATCCGACATTCATTATAGAATGAATGAATTAAAGTTGCTACAGAATGTATATAAATTCCCATTTTATGAACTTCAAACGTTTTAGCGATAGACTTAACTACATTTGGGAATTCTTGAATTGCTTTAAGTAAATCTAGTTCAATTTTTTCTTTTAATAGTTCTCCAGAATAGACTGGTTTTATATCACCCGCTAATTTCATAACATTCGCTAAACGAGCATGAGCGTACATTGCATAATACACTGGATTATCATTAGTGTGAGACTTTGCTAAATTAAAATCAAAATCTAAATGAGAAGTGTTACTTCTTGCAACAAAGAAATATCTAACTGCTTCTACTCCAACTTCATCGCAAAGTTCTTTTAAAGTAATAGCATTTCCGGTTCTTTTAGACATTTTTACTTCAACACCATTATCCATCAATCTAACAACTTGAATTAAAGGAATCTCTAAACTATCTTTAGAATATCCTTTCATCATTAATGCTGATTTCATTCTATTAATATAACCATGATGATCCGCACCTAAAACATCTACTAGTAAATCAAAACCTCTGCTCATCTTGTTATAGTGATAAGCAATATCAGGTAAGAAATAAGTGTAATCTCCGTTACTCTTAATTATTGTTCTATCTTTATCATCTAGATAATCAGTAGTCTTTAAAAATTTCGCACCTTCTGATTCATAAATATGTGGTTTTAATTCTTCTAACGCTTTTTCAATTGCTCCAGATTTTCTAATTTCTGTTTCGCTTGAATAAACATCAAAGACTACTCCAAATCTTTTTAAATCTTTTTTAATATTTTCTAATTCTTCTTGTTTACCAAAATTAGTAATTAGCTCTAAATTAGAATCTGTTCTCTCTAATAATTTATCGCCATATTTATTTTTTAATTCTTTAGCAATTTCAATAACATCTTCACCTTGATATCCATCAGCAGGAATAACTGCTTTATTACCGAATAATTCAAGATATCTTTGATATAAAGATTCTCCTAAATTCTTAATTTGATTGCCGGCATCATTAATATAATATTCGCGTGTTACATCATATCCTGCAAAAGATAAAATTCTACTTAAAGAATCACCATAAGCTGCACAACGCGCATGTCCTACATGCAGATGTCCTGTTGGATTTGCGCTAACAAATTCAACATTAATTTTCTTTTTAATCTTTTCTCCTCTTCCATAATTTTCTTTTGCGTTAACAATTTCTTGAATGATAGAAGAAATAGAATCAGACTTTAAAAAGAAATTAATAAATCCAGGTTTAGCGACTTCAATTTTTTTGAAGATTGATTTATCAATAGCATCGACAATTTTATTTGCAGTTTCAACTGGATTTGGACCAATTTTTGAATTTACTTTAAAAGCAATATTTGAAGCATAATCTCCATGACTTGGATCTTTTGAATGGTCAATATTTACATTAGCAATATCAAAAGAAACACCAAGTTTATTTAATGCTTCAACAATTTTTTCTTTTAAAGTAATTTCAATAGCCATAATTATTTTTTGCTCTCTAATAATACTACTGAGTAGGCAATGACTGCTTCGTTTTTTCCTACTGCATCCATTTTTTCATTTGTATTCGCTTTAATAGATATTTGATCTAATTTTATTTTTAATAATTTAGAAATGTTCTTTCTCATATCTAAAATATATTTCGCTAATTTAGGTTTTTCTAATTCAACACTTATATCAATATTATTAATTTTATATTTCATTTTATTTACTTTTTTATAAACATCTAAAAGAATAATTTTAGAATCAATGTCTTTATATTTCTTATCATTCGTTGGATAGAATTTACCAAGATCTCCTAAGGCTAATGCGCCAAGCATAGCTTCGCTAATGGCGTGAAAAACAACATCGCCATCACTATGAGCGACTTCACCTTTTTCACTAGGAATATTAATACCAGCAAGCATTAATTTTCTTCCTTTTTTTAAGGCATGTATATCTTTTGCAAATCCAATGCGAATCATAAATTAAACATTAAATTTAAAGAAAGCGACATCGCCATCTTTAAACTTATAATCTTTCCCCTCCATTCTTAGTTTTCCTTTTTCTTTTATCGCAAGTTCAGAACCTAATTCTTTAAAATCGTCAAAACTATAAATTTCTGCTTTAATAAATCCTTTCTTAAAATCGGTGTGAATAACTCCTGCACAATCAGGAGCAAGCATTCCATTAGTAAATGTCCAAGCACGACATTCATCTTCTCCAACCGTAAAGAACGTAGCTAAATTAAGTAACTTATAAGAAGCTTTAACTAATTTATCTAATCCGGATTCAGTTTGATTTAAACTAGATAAGAATTCTTGTCTATCTTTGCTTTCTAATGTCGATATTTGATATTCAATTTCACATGATACAGGAATAACTTGAGCATTTTCTTTACTAGCGATTTCTTCTACTACTTTAAGATATTTACAATTAGAAATATTTGAGTAATCAGCTTCACTTACATTCGCAACATAGATGATTGGTTTAAGTGATAATAAATGTAATTCTTTAAATAAATATTCATATTCTTCACTGGTTAAAGAAATGTTTCTAATTGATTCTCCATTTGTCAATTTGCTAGATACCTTAGTTAAAGCGTTTAATTCAAATATTGAATGTTTATCTTTAGAGGTTCTAGCTTTTGTTTCTACTTTTCCAATACGTTTAGTGACAGTATCTAAATCCGCCATAGCAAGTTCTATATTGATTGTTTCAATATCTCTTTTAGGATCAACTGAACCTTCAACGTGAATGATATCTGGATTATCAAAACAACGCACAACTTCGACGATTGCGTCACACTCTCTAATATGCGATAAGAATTGATTTCCTAATCCTTCTCCTTTAGAAGCGCCTTTAACTAATCCAGCAATATCGTAATATTCAAATGTTGCATAGATAGTTTTTTTAGGTTTAAAAGCATTAGAAAGAAAATCTAATCTTTTATCTGGTACTATGACTACTCCGGTGTTTGGATTAATAGTCGCAAAAGGATAATTTGCGGCTTCAACATGTGAATTTGTAATCGCGTTAAACAAGGTAGATTTACCAACATTTGGAAGACCAACAATACCTGCTTTTAACGACATACGATAATTATTATATCAATAATTATTTCATAGTAAATTAAATAATAATTATCTTGTAAGAAATAAAAAAGCCGGTTACCCGGCACGTGGTAAGTACTCCACGTCTCTACAAATATAATACCCCAAATTAATCAATGATGTTAAATATTTTAAATATATTGTAAGAAAAGACGTGGAAACCGTAATATTTTGTTATCAATTTTTTATATTTATTTATTAATTTTGACATTCTCTCTTCATATTCGTTTGAACATTCCAAGTGATTTAGTAAAAAAATTAATACAGCTTCGAACACTTTTATTTTCAAATCGATATATAAATTTTCAGTTTTAGTAATAAATGATAGTTTTTCTAACTGATTTTTCATTTTTAAGGTTACGACATGATTCCCATGTGCGCATCTGTTTCTTATCATTCTTATTGCACTAATATACATATTCAAAATTTTAAAATCATGTCTAGGAAGATTCCTAGTATACATATTTATAAATTCTTTTTTATAAGAAATATTTATAAATTTAAATAGTGATTGGAAAGATCCAAAAGAGCAAAACGATAAAGCTACATAATTTAAAGGACCCGGTGTTTTAAATTTATATCTCTTGTATTCATTTTCAATTTTCGCAACAATAAATTCAAAAGTTGATTCACTAAATTTATTATTTCGAGAAAGGGCGCTTTTTAAATAGAAAGATTTATCTTTAAAAAAATGTTCCGAATTAGTTGTCACATATAGTTTTTTAACAAAATCTGTTTTAAGTTGTATTTCAAATCTAATAATAAAATTCGTTAAAATCGCTCTTAAATCTTCATCAAATTTATAAAATTCAATTGAGTCTAGTGCGTTTCCGTTTGTACATCTAAGATAATCTATAAAATAATATTCACTGCATTTGTTCCAAATGAACGCATCAATAAGCTTTAAATCATTTGATGACATTTCTGGATAATCTTTCCTAATTAAATTTAACATTTTTAACCCTCCTTTTTATTATGTAAAACAATGATTGATATTATTGTAGAGACAACAACAGGAATGATAATTCCTACTAATATAACAATTAAAAACGGTAAGAATGAAATTGAAATACCTCCACTACTAGAGAAATAACTATTTAAAAATACTGATAATATAATTTGAAAAATAAATAATTCAATAAGTGCAAGTAATGTAGATATAACACCTAAAACAAATGTATGAGAGACTACATATTCTCTAATTGTTTTATTTGAATGTCCTATCTTTTTAAGCATCTTTATTTCATTTTTGCTCTCTACAATTGTGAGATAAGAAGAAAGCGCTAATAGCAAAATACTAATAATCAAAGAGACTGATGAAAAAGCTACAGCAATCACTACAACATAATCCATAACTTCATTAACAGTTTGATTAATTTGATCTAAAGGACAAACAAAATTATATTCTTTAAAGCTACTTGATAAATTATTAATTAGTAAGTTAATATCGCATCCTTCATTCAAATTTAAAACCATATTCGTCGGCATAACATTAAAGGAAGATATTCCTAATCGATCGCGAAAAAATGAAATAGAAAATAATGGATTATGATAAATGTAGTTTTTCTCTTCTTCCACTATTCCTACAACTTTAAAGTGATTAATAATTGTTGAATCTAGTGATTTAGAGTAGTAACAATAAAATAATTCTTCATATAATGGATTAGATTTTTTAAGATAAGTCGCTAATCCAGTAGATATAACAATCTCATTATAATTTTTAGGCTTTTCTCCTTTTGAAACATTGCTTAAATCACTAGAAAATAAAACTGCATTTTTATTAAACCTAGTAATTGATCCTAATCCAACTTCATCAAACTCCATCATTTCTCCTTCAATTTCTTTTGATAGATAATCTCCAACTTCGATTATCTTTTCTTCGTTAAAAGAGAATCCTATATTGTTTGAGAATCCTTCAATCATTCCGCTTGAATGCATCTGATATCCAGAATTTGAAGAAAGATAATAACTATTAATTGAAGAAGATATTTTCTTAAAACTTTTAATATCCGAAATATTTATTGTGTTTTTATCTATAGAAAATACAAATATTAAATTCTTAAAACATGTTTCTTCAACAATGCAATGATCATCTAAAAAATTGTGAGCATTCTCTAGCAAAACATCATCGTATTTAGAATTTAATATCACTTCTTCAATTAAATAAGTTGGAGATTCGACCGCGTGAAAATTAAATACTTTCTTTAATGTCCAAGGATCTTTAGGGTTAGATTCTATTTCATCTGTGGTTGGTAAATGCCCTTCTATTTCAAATACATATGAATTAAAGAATCTTTCAGTATGATATATTTCACTTTTTGAAGAAGGATAAACACTGACAAGGTTAAATTCAATATCGTTATCATATCCCCAATCTAAGTTATCTATTCCAAGAAATAATCGCATTTCATGAGTCTCAATATATGATCCTAGAGATTCAAAACTTCTTTCGAGTTGAAGTGAAATACATAAGTTAACCATATCAACATAAGTTAATCCTAGGACTATATCATTAGGACTTAATATTTTTTCTATCTTAGGATAAAAGGGTGTCTCTACTTTTTCCTCAGGCCAGACATAAGAATTAAATTTTTCTGCTGAGAATGAATCAAGAATAATTTTCTTGCTTCCTTGTAATAAATAAACTTGATTTCTATCTTTAAAGAACGAATTAAAATCTGTTAAATATGTAACTCCGTAATCATGAATATAAGTAGAATAGTCTTTATAAATTTCATCGACAATATCTTCACTTGCAGCGATATAAGAAGTATAAGGATTCGGATTATTAGTCTTTTTACTTACAATTAATTGATTCGCGTTTATAAGATTAGAAAACGAATCTACAATTTGATTTTGTAATGATGTTGTAACAACTATTCCTATTCCTAACGCCACTAATGAAATAGAGGAAATAAAATTAGTGAATATAGACCTAAATTTCTTTTCTTTAATTTTCATTAATCCACTTTTTAATCTAAGTGGAAAAGATAATGATGGCTTTTCTTTTAAAGGGAGTTTTATTCTAGGTTTATTTATTTCATTTTCTTCTAAAATACATCTTGTATTTTCAATAACTCCATCTTTAATTTTTATTATTTCATCTGAATATTTATTAACCTTTTCTTCATCATGACTTACAACTATAACAGTGTGATTTTTGCTATATTTCTTTAACAAAGAAAATATAATCTCACTATTTTTATCATCTAGATTACCAGTCGGTTCATCGCATAATAAATATTTAGGAGAAGTAATTATTGCTCTAGCGAACGCTACTCTTTGTTGTTCTCCTCCAGATAATTTATTTACCACACATTTCTTTTTATCAAGCAAACCTACTAACGATAAAGCTTTATTTACTAATATCTCTTTTTTTCTACTTGATAAAGTTGAAATAGAATCAATATTAAATATGACATTATCATGCACTGATAAAAGATGTATTAAGGAGAAGTCTTGAAAGATGTATCCAATATTGCTTAAACGAAATTTACTTCTTTCTTCTAATGAAGAATATTTTAAATTAACATCATCAATTAATAACTCTCCTTTATAAGAATTATCTAGACCACTGATGATATTTAATAAAGTTGATTTACCAGATCCAGAATGTCCAACAATCGAATATAAACCAGTATTCTTAAAAGTGTAATTAATATCCTTAATTACCTCTACTTTAAAACTCTTAGAAATATTCTTTAGCTTAATCATTCGTCTTTTAACTCATTCACAATAAAATTCTTCTCATAGAAGATAAACGGTATAAACGTTGATAATGCGCTTATTAAAATAACTGCGATAATTACTAATAAAGTCACTAAAGATAAAAAAGGAATAGATATAAGATTTTCTAAATGAAAATTCTTGTTAAGCAATAAATTAAAAAGAATTTCTAAAGGTTTAGAAAGCATAAACGAAATAGATAAACTTATAATTGATAACAAAATATTTTCTACGACAAATATTAAAAATAATTTTCTTCTTTCTAAACCTAAGATTGATAAAATCGCAGATTCTTTTTTATTTATTGTGTAATTTGAATACGAAGAAATTGAGACAATGAATATCGTTCCTAATAAGGCGATAACAATAAAAATAATTAATGAACTAGAAATAATGCTTGTCATCGAAGAATATGAATCAATTACTGAATAACAAGTTGAAGAAATATCAAACTCATTGCTGACATCAAATTTCTTTTTATAGTTAAATAATTTATCTACTTCAGATAAATCATTAATAAATACGTTATAGCAAAAACCACTATTGCAATTCTTATTATCTGCATAACTAACAACTTCTTTTAGACTAATATCAAATCCTAATTCTTTAGAATAATTCGGAAGAATTATGGTGTTTAAATAATCATCTAATCCTAAGTATGAGTAATAAACTCGCGGAGTATTTAAATATGAAAATTCTTTGACTACTCCTTTAATTTTTAATATATTTGAGTATTCAATTTTATCCTTAATATTTTTATTTGATATCGAAGCATTATTTATTTCAGTATTAAAACTAAGTTGAATTTGAGTATTTAAAATATCGTCTAAAGAATAATTATAGAGATTAACAAATTCTTCATTTACCACCACTTCTAAAAATTCATCATTATTAGGCATGCCGCCTTTAATTAATAAATTTTTATAATTATCAAAATCATAGACTGAAGAAAATTCAACATCATCAATAGTCTTGTTATCAAATTGAAATGTAGGATAAGAAGGAAAGGCAATTTGATAATTATTTACAATTGAAGCACTTTTAATATTCTCTTTAATAAAATAGACTTCTGATTCTTCTGGCCTAGATAATTTTGATATTTTAATTGGAGAGCCAGGAACATCAACAATAGTTTTCTTCGCAATTGTCGCTGACCCGTATTGTAAAGATTTATGCGAATATTCATTAACTGAATTTCTTGATCCATTGATATATCCAAAGGATAACAACAAACATAAAGTAGAAAAAGAAATCGCTAGTAAAGAAATAAAATTACGAGCTTTATGTTTTTTAATATGAGTAAATACAAAAGTTTTAATTAAATTGAAATTAACTTTACTTTTATGATTATTTAGATCAATTTTATTATTAACGATTTCTAATTCGCTTGTTTTACCTTCAACTATATTAATTCGATAATCTTCATATTTTCTAATTAAAGATTCGTTATGTGTAACTACAATCACTAAATGGTCTTTAGATAATTCTTTTAAATCTTGGATTATAATCTCGCTATTAGATGAATCTAATGCTCCAGTAGGTTCATCAGCTATTATAACTTTAGGAGAATTTATTAACGCTCTTATTAAGGCAACTCTTTGTTTTTCTCCACCTGATAAAGTCTTAAATTTTTGATTAGTTAAATACTCTAATTTATATTTTTGTAATAATTCTTTTGCTTTATGAATCGCGTCACTTTTCTTATCACCTTTAATTAAACACGGAACAATAATATTATCTAAACAAGTGAATTCATCGAACAAATTAAAATGTTGAAATAAAATACCTAAATCATTATTTTGATATTTCTTTTTCTTCTTATCGTTAATCTTATTTAGATTAATATTATTAAAATAAACTTCTCCTTTAGAAGGCTTATCAATACCAGTTAATAAATTTAATAATGTTGATTTACCTGATCCTGATTTACCTAGTATAGAAACAAAACCAACATTAGGAAAAGATAAATTAATATTATTTAAAACATTAACTTTCTTATCATAGGATTTACAGACATTCTCTAACTTATAAATAACAAAAGCCTCATCGAAATTTTAGAAGGCGCTACCCTTGATAGCGCCCAAGACTTTTTTACTTCCCTTCCCTAATTGTATGCTATAATAAATGAGTTGGTGAAGCCGGGCATATGATCCGGCTTTTTTATTGGCTACCTGTTAAGGGCCAATAGCACCAACAAGACTAATATAATTATTAGCCTATCGATAATTATCTCGATCACCACCTAGTCATAGTCTTAGAGTCGGCTTTCAATAATCTTTGCGAAAGGAACGCCATATGAAAATTCCCTCCTTATTATTTAATTGCTTAAAAATCATTAAATATTCACGAATTATTTTTTTATATTTATTAATAAATATAGATAAAAATAAAAAACTCTAGAATTTTTAATTTCTAGAGTTTTTACACATCAGTTAATTAACGAATTTCTTGAGCAGTAATTTGTTTACTTACGGTAGATTCAATTTTAGCAACACTCTTTTTAATTAAATCAATGCATTGAGCTTTCTTTAATTTAGAAGGATTCTTACTAAACTCAAGTAACTTAATTAATTCTTTTAATTCTTTTTCTGTGCATGTATTTAATATTCTATCGCTTCTCATGTAGTTAGATAATTGTCCAGCAGTGAAATCAACGTTTTCATGGATGAATCCGAATGTTAATAATGCTTTGGCTAATATATCAACATTTAAAGTTTTTAAATAATGACGGAATAAGTCTTCTTCTTTAACTTCATAGTTAATTTCTTTAACAGTGCTCTTGCCTCTTTTAGAAATCTTACTAGCAATTTGATATGTCGCTATACCTAAAATTAACGCTGTTGCAATCGCGGTAATATCAATTGTTAACAACACTCCTTTATTATCTTTTCCATATGGAATAGCAATAATTAATCCACCAATACCAGCAATTAATATCGAAGATACTGTCATTAAATTCACGTTATTATCTAAATCAATATCTTTAAACATTCTTAATCCTGAAACAGCTATAAATCCATAAAGTGTTAAACATACACCACCCATAACACAACTTGGAATAGTCGCTAATAATTTATTAAATGGAGTTAAGAACGCTAAGATAATACACATAATCGCTGTAGAAATTGTGGTAATAACTGAAGCATTACGTGTTAATGCAACACACGCCACTGATTCTCCATAAGTAGTATTAGGACAAATACCTAATGCCGTACCACCAATCGAACCAACACCATCACCTAATAAAGTTCTATGTAATCCTGGTTCTTTTAATAAGTCTTTATTAACGATTCTAGAAATATTCTTATGATCAGCAATATGCTCCGCTAAAGTAACAAATGCTATTGGACAGAATGCTATTGCAACTTGTGCAACACCAACACCAGAAAGCGCTTGAGGCATAGCACCTATTTCAGCTAATCCTGCTCTAATCGCAGTAATATTCGCAGCAGTTAAATCAATAACACCAACTTTCGCTAATTCAGTTTTAAAGTTTACTGCATGCGCTAAAACAATTGAATCACTAATCTGACCAGTTCTAAGTTCGTTAATCGCTTCAACTAATGATATACGAGGATAATCTAAAAATGATTGTAATCTAACTGGAGAGAAATTACTCACTAACGGATCCCAATTAATAATCTTTAAATAATCAACATTATAAGCATTACCAAAAGCTGTAAAGATACTCGCTAAAGCATAACCTGCAGCAATACCAATAACAAAAGGAATTAACTTTAATCCTGGTTTCTTTTGTTGATTAGAAATAACAACAATAACAAAGAATGCTACTAAACCACAAAGTAATCCTAATAAGTTATATGTTTGACCTGATCCACTAGCTTTAGTAATATCTCCCATCGCTGAACCCGCTAAAGATAGACCAATAAGAGCAACTACTGGACCAATAATAACTGGAGGTAATAATTTATCTAACCATTTCGTACCAACAAATTTAATTACTAAAGCAATTATTACATAAATTGTCCCAGCAAATAAACCACCAAGTACAATACCCATATATCCAAAAGCAATTGCAGTTGGGAACGCGGATAGGAACGCAAATGAACTAGACAACATAACTGGAGATTTGCCTTTAGTGAACGCCACATAAATAAGCGTTCCAACACCTGCGCCTAAAATTGCCGCAGGGATTTGCGCAGGTAATCCAATGATAGTTGGAACTGCAATTGTCGCTGCTAAAATAGCAAGCAACATTTGGAAAGAATAAAGAATAAGTTTCGAGAACTTTGGACGATCATTTAAGTCGTAAACTAATTTATTAGTAGGCATAACACCCTCCTATTTAATTTATAATATTTTACATATATTATATGTAAGTTGCAATTAATTTTAATGAAAAAAGAACGCACCGAGATGCGTTCTTTTTCTATTAAATAATTTAATTATTCAACGAAGGCAACGATTGTGCGTTTAGCACCATCACCACGGCGTTCAACCATCTTAAATTGATGGGTGTAACCACCTTTGCGATCTTTAAAGCGTGGACCTAAAACTTTGAATAATTTGTTAATGGCTTTTGCACCATTCTCATCTTTTTCATTGCGAAGAATTTTACTGGCTTCTCTACGAGCAGCAACAGTATCTTTCTTGGCTAATGTAATTAAATGATCAATATTTTTAATTAATTGTTTTGTTACTCCACTAGTAACAGTAACTTTTTCGTGAATGATAAGTTCAGTTACAACGTTTCTTTGAGTAGCTTTTTCGCGAGTTGCGGTCCAGCCAGTCTTGAAACGAACACCAGTCTTACCATGGACGTTCTTTCTTCCTTGTGCGGCCATAATTATTTATTCTCCAATGAGTAGTCGCGGAAAGATAAACCTAAAGATTGTAATTTTTCTTTTACTTCTTTTAAGCTCTTCTTGCCTAAGTTACGAACTTTCATCATTTCATCTTCTGTTCTTTGAGTTAATTCATAAACAGTTGTGATGTTCGCTCTTTTTAAGCAGTTATAAGAACGGACAGATAAATCAAGATCTTCGATTGGAGTCTCATTGACTTTATTGTCTTCTTTAACTTCCACTGGTGGTTCTTCAAATTCAATCTTCTTAATGTTCTCAGCAATGTTTGCAAATTCCTCAAAATGAGCAATTAAAATATTTGCAGCATTAGCGATAGCATCAGTAGGTTTAATAGAACCATTTGTCCAAACTTCAATTGTTAAACGATCGAATCTAGGATCATGTTTAACACGAGTTGGTTCGACTTCATAGCTAGTCTTTGTGACTGGGCTATAATTTGAGTCAGTATCGATACGTCCAATTTGATTTGGATGATCGTTGTTTGCTTTGTTACTTTCACTAGTAACATAGCCTCTTCCGCATCTAGCAAATAAGGACATATGTAAACGTCCATCTTTCGCTAAATGGGCAATCTCTAAGTCTGGATTAATGACGCTGACTAAACCAGGACATTCGATATCCTTAGCATAAACAGTGCATGGTCCTTTCTTATCAATTTCTAATCTTTTTGTTTCTTCGCTATCATCATCAATTTTTAAGATTAAATCTTTTAAATTTAAAACGATAGACATAACGTCTTCTTGAACACCATCTAAACTTGAGAATTCATGACGAGCGCCATCAATTTCTACAGCGTAGATAGATGCACCTGGAAGAGCAGATAATAAAACTCTTCTTAAGGCATTACCAATAGTAAGACCGAAGCCTCTCTCTAATGGTTCAATAACAAACTTGCCATAGTTTGTCTCTTCGTTAAGTACGTCAACTTTGAAATTAATTTTTTTAAATGCTTTTGGTAAATTATTCATAAATATTTTTCTCCTTTCAAATATAAATAATATAGATTATCCACGTGGTCTTTTTTCTGGACGACAACCATTGTGTGGAACTGGGGTTGTGTCAACAATTGAGAGTAATTGCATACCTGCCGCAACAAGTGCGCGGATAGCAGATTCTCTTCCTGGACCTGGACCCTTTACATTGACGTCTAATTGACGTAATCCTTGGTTAAATGCCGCTTTAGCTGCAGCTTCACTTGCTACTTGAGCAGCAAATGGAGTTGATTTCTTTGCGCCTTTAAATCCAAGGGTTCCTGCGCTAGCCCAACTAATAGCATTGCCTTGATCATCAGTAATAGTAACAATTGTGTTATTAAATGTTGAATGAATATGAGCAACACCTTTAGTAAAGGAGCGTTTAATTTTCTTTTTACGAGTTGTATTCGTTTTTGCCATAAACTAACTCCTTTTAACCTTGTTGTTTTGCTTCTTTCTTATTCGCAATAGTCTTACGTGGTCCTTTACGAGTACGCGCATTTGTTCTTGTGCGTTGTCCTCTGACTGGTAAGTTCTTCTTATGACGAATACCGCGATAGCAACCAATTTCAGTTAATCTTTTAATGTTTAAAGCGGTCTCTCTACGAAGATCACCTTCAACACGATACTTAGCAATTTCTGCTCTAATAGCAGATAATTCTTCGTCTTTTAAATCTTTAACGCGAGTATCTTCAGATACTTTAGCGCCTTTACAGATTTTTTTCGCAGTTGTATCACCAATACCATAAATATAGGTAAGAGATACGACTACACGTTTTTCATTAGGTATATCAACACCAACTATACGTGCCATTGATAAATTTCCTCCTTAACCTTGTCTTTGCTTGTGCTTAGGATTCTCACAAATAACCATGACTTTGCCATGGCGTTTGATGACCTTGCACTTATCGCAAATAGGTTTGACTGAGGTTCTTACTTTCATATAAAATTCTCCTCGTGCTATTTGCACTTTTATTAGGCTTTATGCCTAAATGTTATTCGGCCCCGTGTTAAATCGTAGGGGGAGATTTCAACTGTGACTTTATCACCTGGGAGAATACGAATGTAATTCATTCGAATTTTTCCAGAAACGGATGCCATAATCACGACATCGTTATCTAATTTAACCCTAAACATAGTGTTAGGTAAATTCTCAACGACGGTTGCGTCTACTGTAATTACGTCTTGTTTAGACATTTTACTACTTAATCTCCTTTTCTAAGGTTAATATTTCATAACCTTCTTTAGTTACCACTAAAGTGTTTTCGTAATGAGAAGATAGTTTACCATCTTTCATTTTTGCTGTCCAGCCATCAGATAAGATTCTAACTTGAGGTTTTCCTTCCGCTATCATCGGCTCGATTGCTAGAGTCATCCCTTCCACTAAAATTGGACCTGATCCTTCTTTTCCATAATTTGGAATATATGGATCCTCATGTAAATGAGAGCCAATTCCGTGTCCTGTGAATTCTCTTGGAACTGAGTAACCATGCTTAATTGCGTGAGTTTCAATGGCATGACACACATCACCTAAATGAATTCCGGGCTTTATTAATGATACACCTTTAAAGAAACATTCTTCAGTTATTTTTACTAACCTCTTTGCATTCTCTTTACAAATGCCCACTAAATAAGTCCTACAAGCATCAGCGCAATATCCATCCAATGTTGCACCAACATCCAATGAAACGATATCTCCATCTTTAAGGATAATCTTTTCACTAGGTATGCCATGTACTAAAGTATCATTTACTGAAATACATATGGCACCTGGATAGCCGTTGTAATTTAGAAATGTTGGAATGGCTCCTTCTTTTCTAATTACTTCTTCTGCTTTATTTGCTAACTGTAAAGTTGATATACCAGGGACACAAAGTGGACCAACTTTGGTGAAGACTTTAGCAACTACTTCTCCAGCTTTTCTCATTAAAGAGATTTCTCGAGAAGATTTTAGAGAGATCACTACTACTTACTCTCCTATTAATTTGATAGCTTCAGAATAGACATAATCGCTACCCTTAATGCCATCTAAATTGACTAGATTCCCACTCTTCTCATAGAATGAGATTAATGGTTTAGTCATGTTGTAGTAGTTAGATAAACGCACTTTAAGTGACTCTTCATTATCATCGCTTCTTTGGAATAATGGTCCACCACATATATCGCATACACCTTCAACTTTTGGTTTTACAAAGAGTACGTGATATGGCGCACCACAATTCTTACAAACTCTACGACCAGAAATTCTCTTCACAAGTTCTTCTTGATCGCAATCGATGTTAATGACTAAATTCACATCGCGTTTAAGATTTTCGGTTAACTTCTTTAAAGCTTCTGCTTGAGCTAATGTTCTTGGGAAACCATCAAGAAGATAACCATGACTACAATCGTCTTTAGCAAGACGTTCATTGACAATGCCGATTGTGACATCATCAGGTACTAAGTCTCCGCGTGTCATGTAGTCTTTAGCGAGTAACCCTAACTTGGTATTCGCTTTTATCGCTTCGCGAAACATATCTCCCGTTGAAATGTGAGGGATTTTATATTTTGCGATAAGACGTTTAGCTAAGGTGCCTTTACCTGCACCAGGAGGTCCCATAAGGATAATATTAGATTTCATAATTAATTATTTGCTCCCGCTGCTTGAACTTCTTCAAATGATTTACCTGCAAGTAAACCATCAATTTGAGCATTGAGCTCAATAGCAACACCAACTACAATGATTAAGCTAGTGCCACCAAGTGATAAAGAAGTATCACTACCGAATACACCAGATAAAGTTAATATAACTGGTAATCCAGCAATAAAGGCTAAAGATATAGCGCCTAAGCATGTAACTCTATTTAATACTTTAGCGACATATCTTTCAGTTTCATTACCTGGTCTAATTCCAGGAATGTAAGATCCAGATTTTTGGAAATTTTCTGCTAATTGTTGAGGAGATATTTGAATTGATGCATAGAAGAAACAGAATAATACTGTGAGGGTTAAATAGATAAATAATCCCCATGGGAATTTCCATCCTCCAGGCATATTAGTGAATTCAGAATATGAGAATATTTTTAACCATTCGGCTTTAGCAGCATCTGCAGAAATAAATGATGCAATAACTGAAGGTGCTAACATGATTGAGCTAGCGAAGATAACTGGAATAACTCCAGCAGAGTTAATCTTAATTGGTAAGTATGTCGCTTTTGCCATACTTGGATTAGCGCCACCTCTACCAGCGTGTTGAACTGGAATCTTACGTTTACTTAATTCAATGAAGACAACAAATCCAATAATTAATAGGAATACTAATATATAAATAACAAACTGGAAGGAACCTTTAAGAAGTTCAGCACTTCCGTGTCCTTGATTAGCGATAACCCATTTATTAAATGCTGATTTAATTTGAAGTGGTAATGATCTAATACATCCAACAAAGATGATAACAGAAATACCATTACCTAAACCTTTAGAAGTGATTTGGTCACCAAGCCACATCATGAGCATTGAGCCAGCTAAGATAACAGTAATAACATAAGCATAACACCAGAATGTTGTACCTATTTGCATGGTGATATAACCATTATTCTCCATGGTTTTAATAACACCATATGCTTGCACTGCGCCAAGTAATAAAGTTAAATAACGAGTTGCCATTTCGCTTTTCTTACGGCCGTATTCACCTTGCTTACTTAATTCAGTTAAAGCCGGTAATACATCTTTAGATAATAATTGAACAATAATTTGAGCAGTAATATAAGGAGATACACCTAAGGCAAATACTGAGAAGTTTTGTAAAGCACCACCGCCTAATAAATCCATTAAGCCAATCGC
>DCIT01000054.1:8620-16833 GCA_002317145.1 Caryophanales bacterium UBA1719 | reverse complement strand
ATTGTAATAGCTGCACCAATACGGATAACTAAAATAATCATGATCGTAAAGAAAATACGGGACATGATTTCTTTGTTTTTAGCAATGTTTACAATCTTTTTCATTAACTTTAATTATTTTATAACTTTTGTAGTTCCGCCAGCTTTTTCAATAGCTTTCTTCGCGGATTCTGAGAACTTATGAGCTTCGACATTAAGTTTCTTAGATAATTTACCACTACCTAAGATTTTAACACCATCGTACTCTTTTTTTACTAAACCTTCTTTTTTCAATAAAGTTGGATTAATAGTTGAACCATCTTTAAATGATTCTAATTGACCAACATTAACACAGGCATATTCAATGCGTGCATAATGTTTAAAACCAAACTTTGGTAAACGTCTATATAATGGGTTTTGTCCACCTTCAAATCCTACTTTCATATGACCTGAACGAGAACGTTGACCTTTATGTCCTTTACCAGCAGTTTTGCCGTTTCCTGATCCAACACCACGACCTTTACGGTAACTTTTTGTGGTGCTGCCTTTTGCTTTCTTTAATTCATTTAACGCCATAATTATTCTCCTTTATTCTCTTCAGCTTTTGGAGCTAATTTACCACGGAGTTCTTGAACATGACGGTAGCTCTTTAATTGAGAGATACCATTATGTGTAGCACGGATAACGTTAATGGATGCTCTTGCACCATAAACTTTAGAATAAACATTTTTTAATCCGGCTAATTCTAAGATAGCTCTAACTGGACCACCAGCAATAATACCAGTACCAGCTGGAGCAGGTTTTAAGTAAACTTTTGTAGCGCCATATTTACCCATAACTTCATGAGCAATTGTTGCGCCTTTCTTAACGATGTGGATGCGATAAGTATTATGTTTAGCAGCCTCTAATGCTTTTTTAATTGCATCTGGGACTTCACCTGATTTCTCCATCGCAAATCCATATTTACCTTTCTTATCTCCAATGACAACTAAGGCTGAGAAACGCATATGACGACCACCTTGAACAGTCTTCGAAATACGGTTAATGTCAACGACTCTTTCTTCGTATTCTTTTACTTCTTCTCTTCTTGGACGTCTATGATCATGTTTACCACCATGTTGTGGTCGACCTTCTTTTTTATCGTTTCCTTTAACGTCTTTTTTCGCTTCAACTTTGCCTTCTTCTTTTTTAGCTTCAGGTTTAGTTTCGACTTTAACTTCTTTTTTATTTTCTTCTACCATAGTTATCTCCTTAGAACTTTAATCCGCCTTCACGAGCAGCATCTGCAACAGCCTTAACGCGACCATGATAAATATAGCCACCTCTATCAAATACCACTTTAGATATTTTCTTTGCTTTGCATAATTCGGCAATAGCTTTACCTACTGCTTTAGCCGCTTCGATATTACCACCATTCTTAAGTTTTAATGCTTTAGAAGATGTTGCAACTATTGTTGCGCCTTTAATATCGTCAATAACTTGAACTTCAATATTTTTATTAGAACGGAAAACTACTAAACGAGGAGCAGTATTACTTCCTTTTACTTTCGCACGAACACGAGCGTGTCTACGAATTCTTTCTTGGTTTCTAGATTCTTTATTAATCATAATCTAATCTCCTTATTTAGCAGCAGGTGCTCCACCAGTAGCGGCAGTAGCTCTCTTACCTTCTTTATGTGGGACATATTCTCCAACATAACGGATACCTTTACCTTTATATACTTCAGGTGCACGAGCATCATGAATTAAAGCGGCTGTTTGACCAACTGCTCTTTTATCAATACCTTCAACAATGATGTTTGTGGCATCTTTTAAACTTATTTTAGAATTAGTTTCTGGAGCAATAACGACTGGATGAGAATATCCGATATGTAAACAGATTTTTTCTCCTTGCATATTTGCTCTATAACCAATACCACGGATTTCAAGTAATTTCTTAAATCCTTCAGTAACACCTTTAACAGCGTTATTTAAATTAGCGCGAACAGTACCATGATTCATTTTATAATCATCATTCGCTCTTTTAACAGTTAAGGTACCATCTTTAAATTCACAGGAAATACCAGGAAGTAACAAGACATCTAATGTACCTTTAGGACCCATAACTTTTACTTTTACATTTGGACGAATGTCTAATGTAACTGTAGATGGGATCATTATAGATTTATTACCTATACGAGACATATCTTACCTCCTTACCAGATATAGGCGAGAACTTCTCCACCTACTCCTAATGCACGAGCTTTGCTATCAGTCATAACTCCTTTTGAAGTTGAGATAATAGCAATACCTAATCCTTTTAAGACACGTGGTAAATGATCTGAGTCAGATGTCACACGTAATCCTGGTTTAGATATTTTCTTTAATCCTGAGATAACTCTTTCTTGGTTTGCGCCATATTTAAGAGTAATCTTTAATTCTTTTTTAACTTTAGCGTTACTAATTTCATAATCATTAATAAAGCCTTCGTCTTTTAAAATTTTAGCTATTTCTACTTTCATATTGCTACTAGGCATAGAAACAGTTTCGTAACGTAAAGCATTCGCATTACGGATACGAGTGAGCATATCGCTTATTGGATCTACTATCATATTTTAATTACCCTCCTATTACCAAGAACTCTTCTTCATGCCTGGGATTTCACCTTTATAGGCTAATTCTCTTAAGCATATACGGCAGAGTTTAAATTTAGAATATACAGCGTGTGGTCTTCCACATCTTTCGCATCTAGTATATTCTCTGACTTTATATTTTTGTGGTCTTTTACAAGAAACTTTTTTACATGTTTTTGCCATAATGTATATCTCCTATTAACGATGGAAAGGCATACCTAATTCTTCAAGTAATGCTCTTGCTTCCTTATCTGTATTTGCGGTAGTAACAATAACAATATCCATACCACGAACTTTGCTTACTTTATCGTAATCAATCTCAGGGAAGATTAATTGTTCTTTAATACCTAATGTATAGTTACCATGACCATCAAATGCTTTAGTGGATACTCCTCTAAAGTCACGAACACGTGGTAATGAGATAGAGACTAACTTATCAAAGAATTCGTACATTCTATCTCCTCTTAAAGTTACTTTACATCCAATTGCTTGGCCTTCTCTTAACTTAAATGTAGCGATAGATTTTTTCGCGCGAGTAACGACTGGATGTTGACCAGTAATTGCTGCTAATTCTTTAACAGAGTTATCTACTACTTTTGAATCATTAGTAGCATCACCTAAACCAATGTTAATAACAATTTTCTCTAATCTTGGAGTAGCCATAACAGATGTGTATTTAAATTTTTCTTTTAATTTAGCTACAACTTCTTTACTATATTTAACTTTTAAACGTGGAATATAATTATCTTTTTTTGCTGCCATAACTTATCTCCTTATAAAGTTTCTCCGCTCTTTTTATTGATGCGGGTTTTTCCTTCTTTAGTTACTTTATAACCGACTTTACAAACTTTCTTTGTTTTAGGATCAATCAATGCAACTTTACTTGCATCGATTGGAACATAAACATCGATTACACTTCCTTCTGGAGTTTGTTGAGTAGGTTTCTTATGACGTTTATGAACGTTAACTTGTTCTACAACAACTTTATTAATCTTAGGATAAACAGCTTGAACTATACCTTCTTTGCCTTTATCGCTTCCAGAAATAACTTTTACTTTATCACCTTTTTTAATTTTCATAAGTTACCTCCTTATAAAACCTCGATCGCTAAAGAAACGATCTTCATAAATCCTTCGCCTTTATCACGAAGTTCACGAGCAACTGGTCCAAAGACACGGGTGCCTACAGGTGTATTATCATCATTAATTAATACGCAAGCATTATCATCAAAAGAAATTTGTGTTCCATCTGGACGATTGATTGCTTTTTTGGTTCTAACAATAATCGCTTTGACTTTATCACCTTTTTTGACTTTGCCATTTGGGATAGCATCTTTGACTGCGCATAAAACGATATCTCCGATTGAGGATGATTTACGGTATGATCCACCATATAAATTAAATATGCGGACAGAACGGGCACCGGAGTTATCGGCGACCACTAAATTAGTTTCCTTTTGTACCATAATTATTTTTCCTCCTTCTTAGGAGCAGCTTTCTTCTTAGTAGCTTTCTTTTCGTCTGCTACTTTAGCAGTGCTTGCTTCTTTTTTCTCTGAGGTCTCAGCTTTCTTAGCTTCAGCTTCTGCCTTTTTAGCTTCTTCTTCAGCTTTCTTCTTTGCTGCAGCTTCCTCTTTTTCTTTCTCTTCTCTTAAACGAGCGTGTTCAGCTTCAATAGCGGCAGCTTTCTTCGCGGCTTCTTTGGCCTCAGCTTCTTTAACTGCTGCTAATTTCTCTTCGACATTTAATTCTTTAGTATCAACTTTAATTTCTGCTAAAGCCTTCTTATCAATAGAGACAAGTCTAAATCTTTTAGTTTTAGAAATTGGTTTTGTTCCCATGATGGTAACAACATCGTTAACCTTGGCTTTATTCTTTTCATCGTGAACATAATATTTCTTCGCATATTTAACGCGTTTTCCATATTTAGCATGTTTACGATAAGTTTCGACTAAGACAACAATAGTCTTATCCATCTTAGTAGAAATAACTATACCTTGGAATGATGCACGTTGATTTCTTTCTTCCATAATTATTTAGCCTCCTTCTTAGGTGCTGCTTTTTCTTTTTTAGCAGCAATCTCTCTTTCTTTTAAGGTTGTATTAATTCTTGCTATATCTTTACGAATAGTTCTAACTTGTTCGCCATGTTCTAATTGACCAACAGCTTTCTTTCTGCGGAGATTAAATAATTCTTCTTGTAAAGAATAAAGCTTTTCTTTTAATTCATCACTAGGTAATGCTTTGATATCTTCAATTTTCATACTTACTCTCCTTTCTTAACTATCTTCGCTCTGATTGGTAATTTATACGCTGCTAAACGTAAAGCTTCTTTAGCACTATTAGCAGGAACTCCACCAATCTCAAACATCACTCTGCCTTTTTTGACAACAGCGACATAATATTCTGGATTACCTTTACCAGATCCCATACGTACTTCGGCTGGTTTCTTAGTTTTGGCTAAATGTGGGAATATACGAATCCATACTTTACCAGCACGATTTGTATAACCGGCTAAAACGATACGCGCAGCCTCTATTTGACGATCAGTAACATAGCAACCTTCAGTTGCAACTAATCCGTAATCGCCATAATAAACTGTATTACCAGCTTTACTATGTCCTTCATACTTTAAAGCATGTGGACGACGATATTTCATTCTCTTTGGTTGTAACATTATTTATTACCTCCTTCACTTACTTTTTCTTCACGAGGTTTTCTATCTTTATTCATTGGACGTGGTCTTCTCATTGGACGTTCTTCAGTCTTAGGAGCATTTGCTTCTGCCTCTAATTCTTCTTTAGTCTTATAGTTACCACGGCAAATCCAAACCTTAACACCTAAACGGCCATAAGTTGTACGAGCTTCAGCAATAGCAAAGTCGATATCACTTCTAAGAGTATGAAGAGGAATAATACCTTCTTTATATCCTTCATTACGCGCGATATCTGCTCCACCTAAACGACCACCGATTAATGTACGGCAACCTTTAGCGCCAGCTTTACGTACTCTAGCAATAGCTTTCTTTTGAGCAGTTCTAAATGATGCACGATTTTCAAGTTCAGTTGCAATTGATTGAGCAACAATATGTGCGTCTAAATCTGGATTAGCGACGTTAACAACATCAACTCTAATTGTTCCGGATTTAGCAATCTTGGCAACTTCTTTTTTAATCTTATTAATATTTGCGCCATCTTGTCCTAAGACAACACCTGGACGAGCAACAAATACTTGAGCAACAATTTTATATGTTCCATCATTGTTCTTCTTTCTTTCGATCTCAATATGTGAGAGTAAAGCATTCTCGCATTGTTTAGCTAAATATTTACGAATCTCTAAATCTTCTAATAAGAACTTTGAGAAATTCTTTCCTTCAGCGTACCAACGAGAATTCCAATCTCTATTAATACCAACTCTAAATCCCACTGGATTAACTTTATGACCCATATTTTATCTCTCCTTTACAGTGCAAGTAACAATGCACGCTCTTTTAACTTTTCCAGAAGCACTACCTTTAGCTCTTGGCATAAATCTTTTCATCTTTATACCATCATTAGCAAAGATAGATGAAATATATAATCTATCACCATTCATATTAAAATTATTTGTCGCGTTAGCTGCCGCTGATTTAATAACTTTTTTAATATCAGTAGCACCCATCTTATTAGTATTAGAAAGAATTGCTAAAGCATTGCTAACATTCTTACCTCTTACTAAATCAATAAGTAATCTTGCTTTACGTGGAGTCATTCTTAAGTCACGAGCAATTGCTGTGGCTTCCGTAACAATGGCCTTTACTTTTTTAGGTTCTTCTTTTTTCTCTTCAACCTTTTTTTCAACTTTCTTTTTCTTAATAGTTGCCATAATTATTTAGCCTCCTCTTTTTTCGCAGCAGGTGCAGCAGCTGGTTTAGCAGCGGCTGGTGCAGCGCCTGTCGCTCCAGCAGCTGGTGCTGCGGCGGTTGCGGCTGCTTTATCTTCAGCGTTATTACCAGTATGCATTTTGAATGTACGGGTAGGAGCGAATTCTCCTAATTTATGACCGACCATATCTTCTGTTACATAAACAGTAATATGTTCATGTCCGTTATAGACAGCGAATGTTAATCCAACAAAATCTGGGAAGATAGTTGATCTTCTACTCCAGGTTTTAATGATGGATTTCTTGCCACCTTTATTTAAGGCTTCGACTTTCTTCATTAATGAAGCATCGACAAATGGACCTTTCTTTAAACTTCTTGCCATAAATTATTCTCCTTATCCATTTCTACGTCTAACGATTAATTTTGTAGACGATTTCTTAAACTTACGAGTCTTAACTCCAAGAGCTCTCTTGCCCCATGGAGTACGTGGTGCATCACGTCCGACTGGACATTTACCTTCACCACCACCGTGTGGGTGATCTGGTGGGTTCATTGCACTACCTCTTACTGTTGGACGAATACCTAAGTATCTTGTCTTACCAGCTTTACCTCTATTAACAAGAGTAAAATCTTCATTACCGACAATACCGATGGTTGCGCGGCAATTACCTAAGATTTTTCTCATTTCTCCTGAGGCTAATCTGACGATAACATATTTACCTTCTTTACCTAAGATTTGAGCACTAGTACCAGCAGCGCGGCATAATTGTCCGCCTTTACCTGGTGCTAATTCAACGTTATGAATAAAGGTACCTTCAGGTATGTTATTCATTTCCATAGAGTTACCGACTTGAACGTCTGTAACTTTACCAGAAATAATAATGCTTCCAACTTTAATATCTTTTGGAGCTAAGATATATCTCTTCTCTCCATCTTTATATGAAACTAAACAGATATTTGAGTTTCTATTTGGATCATATTCGATTGTGGAAACAACACCGATAACATCGTCTTTATCTCTTTTAAAATCGATAATACGATATTTACGTTTATTTCCGCCACCAATATGACGGGTTGTAATAACGCCTTGGTTATTACGTCCTCCTGTTTTCTTTAACGCTCTAGTTAAACTTTTTTCAGGAAGGTTTGTTGTAATGTCACTATAAACAAGTGAACTCATCGCACGACGAGATGGACTTGTAGGACTATAACTTCTAACTGCCATAATTTTTCCTCCTATAATTTAGTTAACTTATTCCTTGAATAAATCAATGGCTTCTCCACTCTTAATAGTAATGATGGCTTTCTTATAACCTTGGATTTCTCCTTGGTAACGACCACCACGAGTGGTTTTAGATGGGCGAACATTTACAATGCTCACGTGCGTAGCTTTTACCTTAAATATACGCTCGAACGCGAGTTTAATTTGTGTCTTATTCGCATTTGCTTTTACCTTAAAGGTTGCTTGATTAAGATTTTGGATATTAGCCATACTCTTTTCAGTGATGATAGGTGATATGATCACGTTAAAATCATGAGCAGTGGCTTTAGCCATATCTTTTTTAGAAGATGTATCAACCTTAACTTCTTTAGCTTTCTTGCTAACTTTCTTTTCGGTTTTCTCTTCTACTTTAGCAGCAGTTTCTTCTTTAACTTCTGCTTTCTTTTTCTTAATGATAGCCATTATCTAGCCTCCTCAAGCGCTTTAAGTGCTTTACTTGTAATTAATAAAGAGTCAGCATTCATAATGTCATAAACATTAAT
>DCIT01000054.1:304-8611 GCA_002317145.1 Caryophanales bacterium UBA1719 | reverse complement strand
TGCTTAACATCTACTAATACAATATTTTTAATGTTGTTAGTGGCTAATTCTAAATCTTTATTAGTCTTATCAACAACAATTAAACCTTTCTTAACTTTTAAAGCTTTCATCATGGTCGCAACTTCTTTAGCTTTCTTAAATTTAACATCATCAAGAACTAATAATCCTTTGCTAGCTTTAATTGATAAAGCTGAACGAAGTGCTAAATCATGTGCTTTGCGATTTTGATTTAGTTTAAAGTTTTGAACACCTTTAGGTCCAAAGACGGTACCACCGCCAACCCAGATTGGTGAACGGGTAGATCCTGCTCTCGCGCGACCAGTACCTTTTTGTCTCCAAGGTTTCTTACCACCACCGCTAACTTCACTTCTTTTCTTAGTTTTAGCAGTAGCTTGTCTCTTATTAGCATTATAAAGTTTAACTGCTTCATAAATAGCATGGTTATTAACTTTAACACCAAAGATATTACTATTTAATTCGATATCGGAGACTTTCTTACCGGTAGTATCGATAACATCAACTGTTAATTTCTTGTCTGCCATAATTATTCTCCTTTCTTAGCTTCAGCTTTTGGAGCTTCCTTTTTAGGAGCCTCTACTTTTGCTTCAACTTTTACTTCTTTTTTAACTTCAACTTTTGGTTGTTCAACTTTAGTCTCAACTGGTTTAACTTCGACTTTTGGTTGTTCAACTTTAGGTTCAGCTTTAGGAGTTAAATCGATTAATGGTTTAACTTGTTGAGCTTTACCAAGTTGTGTGCGGATAGCACTTCTAATCTTAACGATAGATTGTTTATTTCCTGGGATCGCACCTTTAATCATGATGTATCCTTTGTTTGCGTTAGTCTCAACTACTAATAAGTTAAGAATGGTTGCTTGTTCATTACCATGATGACCAGACATCTTCTTTCCTGGTAAGACACGGTTATTGCAACGACCATTGTTAGCAAAGCTACCAACTTGTCTATGATAACCAGAACCATGTCCTTTAGGACCAATGTGGTGATGATAACGTTTAATAGTACCAGAATAACCTTTACCTTTGCTTGTTCCGATAACATCAACGATATCGCCTGCTTTAAATAAGCTTGCATCTAGTTTAGATCCAACAGTTAAATTCATTGCATCTAATTCTTTACCGCTAACTTCTTTGTAGAAATTTGCTAATGGAGTATTGCTCTTCTTAGCAATTCCTTTTTCGCATTTATTAGCGCGCTTTTCTTCTTTAGTATCATAACCAACAACATAAGCTTTATAGCCTTCTTTTTCATTGGTTTTGATTTGAGTAACTATGTTAGGAAGTACTTCAATAACTGTAACAGCGTATTGAGTTCCATCTGTCGCAAAGATTTGAGTCATTCCTAATTTACGTCCAATTAATTGTTTCATAACTTATATGACCTCCTTTGCTTATAGTTTGATATCGATATCTACTCCACTAGGTAAGTCTAACTTTCTTAAAGTATCGACCGTTTCCTTTGTTGGATTAGCAATATCGATTAATCTCTTGTGTGTACGTATTTCAAATTGTTCACGAGCATCTTTGTATTTGTGTACCGCTCTTAAAACTGTAAATACTTGTTTATCCGTTGGTAATGGGATAGGTCCGATAGTTGTCGCACCTGTTTTCTTCGCCGCTTCTAAAATCTTTTGAGCACCGACATCAAGAATCTTGTGATCATAAGCTTTTAAGCGCACTCTGATAATTTTTTGTTTCGCCATGAAATTTCCTCCTTCTAATTTTTCTTTAGGCATTTACTTAGGTCTAGCTATAACCGAATTCCCTGATTAACACCTTCATGACAACGCCTATAAGTGTATCAGCAACCTCGATTAGTCCTCGCGAGACGCCAGTGCTAAGTAATATATACGTGTGTGAGCGAATTGTCAAATTTATTTTTTAATAATTTTATGCGTAGATATGTCTACACAGCAAAACTATTAAATTATTAATAATAATTATTATTAATATTAAATAATCTATTCCACTTCTTCGTAATAGTAAGATGTATCAATTCCTTTCATGAATAATTGGCGGTCATTGATTCTGTTTGTTAATGATTTTTTTATTAAACTCTTTATTTTTTTATCATTACTTGGACTTATTTTCATTGCATCAAAGTATTGTTTCTTATCTATCTTTGACCAATCGACACACATCTTTAATCTATCAATTAATAATAAATCTAACCAGATGCGTGTCGCTCTTCCATTACCTTCCATAAATGGATGAGCGATATTCATTTCAATATATTTATCTATAATCTCATCAAAAGTATTGTCTTTCATGTTATCAATATCTTTTAATACCTGAGGTAAATAATCTCCATTCGCGAATATAAATCCACCTTTAGAGATAGTTCTAGTTCTTATCTTACCTGCGAAGTCATACAGACCTTCAAATAAATAAGCATGTATTTTAAGTAAAGACTTAGTCTTACCTATCTCTTCTTTTTCTATTAATGAAGTTTTAAATAAATCATAAGCTTTCTTTTTACTTTGCTCATCAATAGGATCTAATTCTCCATTAATCCATTTACTAAATTCACTACTTAAATTAAATCGAATAATATATCTAAGTCTTCTAATCCCATCTTCATCAATAACATCAGATAAATATTTCTTATTATCTTTAGAATATAACTTCATTTGTCTTGTATATTTCTTTATTTCTTTATGTCTTCTTTTTAAAGCATTCCAGAATATACGAGGATTACTAGATGAGGCGACTGCTAAAACAACATCAGTCGCAGAGTACCACCACTTATTTTTCTTTTCATCCCATACTGCACGGACTTTCTTATTTAAAAAATATCTAATCGAATATTTAATCATTTTATATATTTTAATATATATAATTTCAGTTGTCTACACTTTGTATACAACTCCAATATAATAAATATAGCTTATCGATTTATGTTTTAATTTATCAATATCACTGATAAAATAGATAAAGTTTAACAATGAACTCAAATAATAAGCAAAAAGGATATAGATTTATAAAAAGAACATTTGATATATGTTTATCCTTTTTGTTATTAATTATTTTATTACCTTTAATGATTATTCTAGGGATTATTACTGTATGTACATCTAGAGGACCAGCATTCTTCTTAGATGAAAGATACGGGAAGAATAAAAGAATCATTAAAGTAATAAAATTTAGAAGTATGTTTAAGGATTGCCGTCCAATAGAAGAAATATTAACTCCTAAAGAATATAAAGAATATATTAAATCTTTTAAATTAAGAGATGATCCTAGAACCACGAAATGGGGAAAGATTATGCGTAAGACATCTTTAGATGAATTACCTCAATTACTTAATATTCTTAAAGGAGATATGTCATTTGTAGGGCCTCGTCCTATAGTGACAAAAGAATATGAAATGCTTTGGAATAATAGAGAAGTAATATTTGATGTTCGTCCTGGATTAACAGGTTATTGGGCGGTTAATGGTAGAAGTTCTATTACTGATTATTCTAAAAGAGTGGATCTAGAATGCTATTACGTTATTAATAGATCACTTAAGTTAGATACTCAGATTTTATTTAAAACTTTCTTTGTTGCGATTGGCGGAAAAGGCGCGGTATAATCTAGCAAAAATTTTGGCACTCCAGCATATATAAGTCGTGTTAGGATAAACACGAAGGATTTTTTTAACTGTCAAAATTATGGAAATAGTCGAAATTAAAAATGAATATATCGAAAGATTAAGAAAGACTTTTCCACATGTAATGAAATGTTCAAACATCTATTCAAAACATTCAAGAAAATATGTGGGTATAATTTTGCAAATTAAAAAATTTTCTTATTACGCACCATTTTCATCACCAAAAAATTATGATTATGATTTGAAAGGACTGCCAAAGAAGAGTTCACCTTTTGTTTTAAGAATAATAGATCATGATATTAATAATAAAAAAATAATAGGAAAAATCATTTTAAATTGCATGATACCTGTTCCAAATAAGTTCATTAAACACTTTGATTTAAAATATATTAGAGATGAAAACTATAAGAATCTCTTATTATCAGAATTTAAATGGATCCAAAAGAATATTGGCGAAATAACCGAAGCAGCTCTAAAAGTATATCAAACCAAAAATAATAAAATAGTTTTACCCTTCAGAAAAATAGAAAAATATATTATTAAAAGATACAACCTTTAGTATATTGCTAATTAAATAGTTTTGTGTAATAATAAATACACCGAAAGGTCAGTGATCCTCAGCTGCAAGTGCGGGAAGTTTATAATGGTTGCTCCGCCAAAAGGGAGCTTTTTTGTTGCTATAAAGTAACAGCAATGTAATAATATAAATACCGAAAGGTCAGTGACCCCCAGCTGTAAATGCGGGAAATTTATTATGGTTGCTCCGCCAATAAGGGAGCTTTTTTAAAAAGTTTGAATAATTATTAATAGATAATATATAATATAACGGCACTCAAAAAGTGCAGGTGTAGTTCAGTGGTAGAACACTACCTTGCCAAGGTAGCTATGCGGGTCCGATTCCCGTCACCTGCTCCAGATATAAATTTATCCTCCAGTTGGAGGATTTTTATTTTATATATAAATAGGGAGTATAATTAATAAGATATTTAAGGAGATTAAATTATGCACGCTAAAGATTATAGAAAACTAGCTAGTGATCAATGTCAAAAATATACTGGTGAATTAATAATTATCCAATTAGTATTAGAGTTAATTGCGTTAGTAATTGGATTACTTGGATTAATTCGTTTAACTAGAAATCCTGTTCTTATAGGAATATTTGGAACATTAATGTCTGTCGCGACAATTATTATTGCTGGACCATTTGAATTTTCATTTATTAATGTAGCTCAAAAAGTCTATAAAGATCAAAGCCCAGAAATAAATGATGTCTTTTCTGGTTTTAAAAGATTCTCTCAAGCATTTATAGTTACAGCATTAAAATTTATCTTTATCTTCTTATGGAGTTTATTATTAGTTGTTCCTGGAATCATTAAATCTTATTCCTACTCTATGGCGGAATATATATCTTATGATGATCCTAATATATCTAGTAATGATGCGATAACTAAATCTAGACAATTAATGAACGGAAATAAAGGAAAACTATTCTGTTTAGAAATCTCTTATATTGGATGGATCTTGTTAGTAGTCTTAACATTAGGAATTTTAGGATTATGGGTCATGCCTAAAATCAATCAAGCTAAATATAATTTCTATTTAAACTTAGTTAAACAAGAACAACCTAAAGAAGTTAATGCTTCTAAATAATATTTAATTAATCTATTTCAGCATCGCAATAAGCGCAACGCACTATTTTATTTTCGTCTTTATATACTTTAGCCTCTAACTCTTGTTCGACTAAAGAAATACAATGTGGATTAGAACATCTCTTAGTTGATATATGTGTATCTTTTATTTTTATATTAGAAGGTTTCTTCTTTTCTTTAAGTAATTTAAGAATTAATGCCATACGCATATACTTACCATATACTGTTTGTTTAAAATAAACTGCACGTGGATCTTTATCTACTTCCACCGCTATTTCATTAACGCGAGGTAAAGGATGAAGAACCTTCATACTTTTCTTCGCGTTCTTCATCTTCTTAACATCTAAGACATAAGAATCTTTTAAACGATCAAATTGTTTAATATCTAAGAATCTTTCTTTTTGAATTCTAGTCATATAAAGAATATCTAGTTTAGAGATGGAATCCTCTAAAGAAGTTACTTCTTTATACGGAATATGATTTTTGTCTAATATATCTTTTTTTACAAATTCAGGAATCTTTAATTCATCAGGAGATATTAAGACAAAAGAAATATTTTTATAACGGGACATCGCTCCAATTAATGAATGAACTGTGCGACCATATTTTAAATCACCGCATACACCAATTACTAAATTATCTAATCTACCTGCTTCATTATAGATAGTCGCTAAATCCGCTAAAGTTTGAGTAGGATGAAAATGTCCACCATCACCAGCGTTAATTAAAGGAACTTGTGTGGTCTCTACTCCAACATAAGGCGCTCCTTCTTTTGGATGTCTCATAGCGATAATATCAACATATCCTGATACAACTTTAATCGTATCTCTTACACTTTCTCCTTTCGCAGTAGAACTAGCATTAGCATTTGAAAATCCTAATACTTGTCCACCTAAAGAAAGCATCGCCGATTCAAATGATAATCTAGTTCTTGTCGATGGTTCAAAAAAGAGAGTTGCTAATTGTTTATGCGCGCAAATATTTTGATATCTTTTGGGATTACGTGCGATATGATTACTGACTTTAATAAGCTCATAAATCTCTTTAGTGGATAAATCTAATATATTTAATAAATGCTTCATAAATTATTTCTTAATCCAACTTTCATCACTTGGATTATCCCTAAACTTTTTTAATCTAGTTATATCTTCTATTTTAATATAATTTTCTTCTGCAGCGACTTCAGCAATAACATCAAAATTAGTTAATGATACATTACGAACATTCGCTTCTTTTAGTCTTTCTAATCCCTTCTTCATACCATAAGTAAATATAGAGACGATACCAAGAACATTCGCTCCATATTCTCTTAAGACATTAACTACTTCAATACAAGATCCACCAGTAGAAATTAAATCTTCTACTACTACAACCTTTTGACCTTTCTCTAATCTTCCTTCTATTTGATTACCTCTGCCATGATCTTTCGCTCCACTACGCACATATCCCATTGGTAAATTAAGAATATGTCCTGCTATAGCAGCATGCGCTATACCAGCAGTAGATGTACCCATAAGCACTTCTACATCTGGATATTCTCTTTTAATTGTTTCGGCGATAGAGTTTTCAACATCTAATCTCACCTTAGGTGAGGTTAATGTTAAACGATTATCGCAGTAAACAGGAGACTTAATTCCACTCGCCCAGGTAAATGGTTTATCTGGAGAGAAGAATACCGCTTTAATTGATAATAAGTCTTTAGCAATTAATCTTTCTATGTTATTCATATATTTATAAATCCTCCTCTAAGAATTCTTTAATACATCTTCTATAAGCATTTACTGGATCAGATGATTGAGTTATTGGTCTACCAACAACGATATAATCTGATCCTATAATTCTCGCTTCCTCTGGAGTCATGACTCTTTTTTGATCACCTTTATCATTATCAGCAAATCTTACTCCCGGAGTAACAGTTAAGAAATTATTACCACATCTATCATGAACAGCTTTAGCCTCTAATGGGGAGCATACTACTCCATCTAATCCTGCTAGTTTAGAGTTATAAGCATAATGCATTACTACATCTTTAATATCTTTATTAATTAATAAATCTTTCTCTAATGTATTTTGATCAGTAGAGGTTAATTGAGTAACAGCGATTAATATAGGTCTACTACCATCAACTTTCGTTAATCCTTTAATTGCTCCTTCCATCATTAGTCTACCTCCACCAGCGTGGCAGTTAGTCATATCAACATCTAGATTAGATAATACTTTCATTGCCTTGGTAACGGTATTAGGAATATCATGTAGTTTTAAATCTAAGAATATCTTATGTCCTCTTTGTTTTATTTCTTTAACTATTGAAGGTCCACAAGCATAAAATAACTCCATTCCTATTTTAATAAATGGTTTTCTATTGATGTTCTTAAATAAATCTAAGAACTTAAATACTTCTTCTTTAGTTGAAAAATCTAATGCAATAATTACATCTTTAGCCATGATGCGCTCCTCCTATTATTTTACTTAAATCAGTTATCTTATATTTCTTCATTACTTTAGGTAATTCAGTAATTATCTTCTTACAGATATATGGATCTACTAAATTAGCAGATCCTATTTCTACGGCAGTAGCACCTGCTAACATCATCTCTATTACATCATTAGTGGTAGATACTCCACCACATCCAATAATAGGTATCTTAACATTCTCATATACTTGATACACCATTCTTAATACCATTGGGAATACTCCTGGACCAGAATATCCTCCTACTTTATTCGCGATTATAGGTTTCTTATTAACTAAAGATATACGCATACCTAAGAAAGTATTAGATATCACTAATCCATTCGCGCCAGCCTTCTCTACAGCTTTAGCTATCTCTACTATATCTGTAACATTAGGAGATAGCTTAATAAATACTGGTTTCTTACATACTTTCTTAACTGCTTTAGTAACTTCTACTGCGTTCTTAACAGAAGTTCCAAACGCCATCCCACCATTATGAACATTTGGGCAACTTATATTAACCTCAATAATTCCTACTTGATCTATCTTATCTAATAACTTACAAGTCTCTTGATAATCTTTAATTGAGAATCC
>DCIT01000054.1:0-234 GCA_002317145.1 Caryophanales bacterium UBA1719 | reverse complement strand
TTTAATTACATGATTAACACCTGGATTTTGTAATCCGACCGAATTAATTAATCCTGAAGGACATTCCGCAATCCTAGGAGTAGGATTACCAAATCGAGGTGTTAATGTTGTACCCTTAAAAGAGAAACTACCTAAGATATTAATATCATAAAGTTCAGAGAATTCTTTACCGTATCCAAATGTTCCTGAAGCAGGGATAATTGGATTATCTAATGTTAATTTACCTAATTTAAT
>DCIT01000011.1:15900-20432 GCA_002317145.1 Caryophanales bacterium UBA1719 | reverse complement strand
AAATTGAAGATAACATTTCTTCATTTATATCTTCAAAACTAAATTCAATATTTGGATTTTTTTTATCGCGATATTCACAAACCCAAAGAATCTTTCTTAAAGAATATAAGTCATATTTCTTCGGAGGTCGCCTTGGCCATGACTTTGTAAAAAGTCCTAATGCAATATTACCAAGCCAAAACATATTTTATAAAACGTCGTCTGCGTTATATGCTTTATCAAAATAATCGTGTGGTAAGTGATAACAAGATATGAATCTTGCTCTTAAACGTTTAGGAACCATAATTTCACCAGTTTCAATGTATTGTTCAAGATATTTAGCAGGCATATGCATTAAGTATGCAGCATCTTCAATAGATAATTTTAAACCAATACGAATAGCTTTTAAGTCTTCCGCGACGTCTTTTCTTCTGATAACTCTTGGATCATCTAAAGCGATATCAACATCAAGAGCTTTTCTGACATCAAATAATTTTCTACCAGTTTTAATTCTTCTATAGATTAATAGTCCAACAACAATTACAACTATAGCACCACCAACAGAGCTTAAGATAATAACTTTCTTCATGTCTCCACTGCTTGATGTTGGATGAGCAGTTTGATAAATACCATATCGCATATGACCAACGTTAACTTTATCTTCGGTAATACCTAATTTAGACATTAACGTGTTATAAATATTTTGCCCTTCTGTAGGCATGTCACTTATTTTAGCATCGCCATCTTTAACAAAATCTTTTGTTTCGCCATACAATTCTTTAGCTTTATCATTATTAATAAATGGTTGAGCTTTATCTTTAGATGACGAATTTTTAAATATTTCTAAATTATCACCACCAAAATGTGATTTATTTTGAATGGCGAATAAAGCAGTATATTCATAAATGCTTTTATAATTAACTATCTTGTCATTCTTATCATTGAACATGAAATCAGGTAATTTCTTTTCATTATTCTTTGTTTCAATGAATGTATACATTTTTTCAAATGAGGTAAATTTTTCATTTGCAAAATCTCTATACGCCATTTCATATGCATCATTCGTGGTCTTACAAATTTCATCACCATTCTCTTTATATTTGATCATTTCAGAACGACGATAATTTGCAGTTTTAGCTAAACCAGCAATAAACTTTTTAGAGTTGCCAGAATTATTTAACCATCCGACTCTTCCAATCCATACTCCTGCTGGAGTTAAATCATTTTCATTAGCATAACTATCGACATAAACTAATTTAAATTTATTAGTAGCATTTGAAATTTTACTATCTTTATTAGCGAAGAAGTCTTTTAAAACTTCTGTTTCTTTCTCTGTTTTGATTGGAAAATATGCAATATCAATATTCGAACGTGGTTTATTAGCCTTCTCATAAATTTCATCAGAATATTTATATAGATTAGTATTGGTATTTATAGGATCTTTATCAGCATCACCTAAATAAACATAAGTAGAACTAACGTTACCTTTTGCAAGGGCAGTTAAATATAAGTTCATTCCATCAACTGTTTTGATAGTACCTACTTTAGTAATATTACTTTCTTTAGCACAGCTAGATAATGAAAAGGCACTAGAGAATAATAATGGTAACGCTAATAATTTAAAAATTTTTTTCATATATCATCTCCTCCTTATTTACCTTTACTAGACTTTACTTCTTTATTTGATGTTCCAAATTTTTTAGGAGATTCAAAGTCTAATTTCTTTTTCATTTCATATTCTTTTAATCTTGCAAGTCTCATTTCTTCTAATTCACTCATTAAGGCTTCTTTTTTCTTACCATGGAAATTATCTAATAGCATAAATGCCGCAGGAATAAAGTTACCAGCGATACCGCAAATAGTAATTAAGTAGAATATTCCTCTTAAAACATTTTCAGATTGAATAACTTGAATTGTGCTATTACCAAATGAATATGCACTAACATATCCTATTATTAATAATCCAATTGGGAATAAGGATGATTTAAATAATGTTTTAACACGGTTTGCAGTTGAGTTAGTCGCAAATATCATCGCTTCACTTCTAACTGGTTCACCATATTTCTTCCATGTCTTATATTCCATATAATCTGAAGAATCCGCTAATAAAATTTTACGACAGCTACTCATCGCTCCATTTGGTAAACCGGCTAATCCAATACAAAGTGTAATTAACCAGAATGGTCTAGCATCTAAGATATATCTACCACATAAAAGCAATATTAAATAGAAAACACCGGTATAAGCATATCCGCCCATAATAACGTCACGCGCCGACCACTTTCGACATATAATCGGAACTAGCAAAATACCAGCATACGATAGATACGAACTTACCGTTCCGACTAATGAGGCCATCCAGAAAGCATCTAGAGTCTCTAAATAGAAATATGCTAAACCTGTATAAGTAACTTGTCTTAATGAATCAAATAATGTGGCTAAGATTAACATCCACATTGGTCTATTCAATGCTAGAGCTTTAAAACTTAGTTGAACTTTCTTTTCTGTTTTTCGTATGTATTTAAACTCTGTTTTATCTCTTAAGGTAAAGGCCGGGACAATCATGAAGAAGAAACCAATAATACCAAAGACAATCGCGAATGCTAAATAAATAAATTGTTCTTTTTCAGCATAGGCTGCAACAAAGATTGGAATAAATCCAGAAGGTAACATACCTCCTAAAGTTTCAGCAAATTGAGCGACTGTATAAAAGTTCTTTCTATCCTTAGGATTTGAAGTCATTCTAGCTGCGATAGTTTGAATCGACATATCATAGAACGAATCACAGAAAATATAGATAAGATAAAATACGAAGACATATATTACTCTTTGAGTAAATCCTATTTTAGGAACTACGAATAATAAAATAGATGATACTGCTAATGGAAAAGGAGTAATGAGCGAAAAGATTTTCGCCATACTTCTACCATTTTTAGTTTTTCTATCAAGAATAAGTCCGGCAATAGGGTCAGCAATAACATTAGCGATCTTAGCGACTAATTCAAGAATAAGAACATATGCCGCACCAATACCCATAAATCTAGTAAGGAATAATGTTAAAGCAAAGGCTTCAACGTCTTGAGCAGCACTATTACCTAGTAATCCAGCAGAATAACCTAATGTTTCTTTAACTGTAACAGAAGGGTTAGATGTAATGTTATGCCAAAATCTAGTGAATTTACTGCCAAATCCACCTTTCTTCTTTTCTGCTTTAACGGTAGCGGTCATGTTTTCTCCTTATTTACAATATAAAAACAAACAACATTTAGTTCGTTAGATCTTTAGATGTTTTTCGTTTCTCATATAAATTGTTATTATTATTTTATAATAAAACAATTAAATAAGATAGTGTTTTATTTAATTTTATAAGTATAAGCTTTATCGAAGTTCATAAAAACACGAATTTTCATTTCGCCTTTATTTAAATTGTATAAAAGAGACCATTGAGAAATACTAGTAAATTTCTTAATGCGAACATCTTGTGCTGCCCCATGAAGAACTTGGGTAGCTTCTTCTTCGCTCATTCCATTTTTATGTTCTTTTAAACCTTTAACTAAAACATCATCTCTATCATAACCATATCCAAATTTATCTTTTCTTGATAAATGATAATTAGTTCCGTGATTAGTTTCTACAACATTTAATTTATGATTAACCCATTCAAGCATTACTGATCTACCTGACTTATCCGCAACAAAAATATGATAATCATTATCTTTTTGTGGGCTAACTACGTTATAACTTTTAGCGATTTTGATTGCTTCATCTACTGTTGCAGCAAAATCTATCATTCTTCTTAATAATACTGGATGAATGATTTCTTGTTTTCCTGGTTCAATTTGATGACAAGCAAAATTCTTATTTACTTTCCAAGCTTTTTTATCAGCAGTATTTAAAGTAATACATCCACTTTTAATAGTAGTATCAAATCTACTTGGAACCTCACCATGTTTCTCTAATATCCTTTTATGTTTCTTTTCTTCTTCCGTTAACTCTTCTGGAGTTTTATAAGGTATTTCAGTCCATTCATTCTCTGTTGGTAAATGCATAATCGATACTGCTAATCCAGCTTCATTAAGTCCATCCATGATAGCAAATGGTGCTAATGCCATAGGAGTAATATTAGTCTTGCTATCATCTAATACACCTTCATAGAATCGTCCTTTTTTAAAATCTAACCAATAGCCATCTAATGTTCCTAAAGACTTATATTTAGCTTTAGGATTAGTACATCTAACAACAATACATAATCCTGTTGCGTGATCCCATCCTTTATCAATATTATTTTTTTGATGCACTAAATCATAATTTCTTCCTAATAAATATTCATCAGTACCTTTTTTCTTACTTAAGAAAGTAGAGCATCCTGGTTTAGCGATATATTTAAGATATTTCTCTAATCGATAATAATTAGAGTGATAATCAAGATAATAAAGTAAACCTTTATCATCTTCTCTCCTTATTTTAGATAGAGTATGTCCAAAAAAAGGAGGCATAAAGGCATGAGGATTTTTATTTTTAATTGATTTACGTTTATTTGGATCTTTCATATG
>DCIT01000011.1:0-15890 GCA_002317145.1 Caryophanales bacterium UBA1719 | reverse complement strand
ATGTAAATTATTTTATTATAAAAACAAAAATTAATTAATATAATTATTATCATATGAAGAAAATAATATTCGTTTGTCATGGTTCAATATGTCGAAGTCCAGCAGCAGAATTTATTGCAAAACAATATTTAAAACAATTGAATAAAGAAAATGAATATGAGATCACTTCACGTGCGCTAACGCATGAAGAAATCGGAAATGATTTGTATACACCTATACGTGCGACATTAATTGATTTTAAAATTCCTTTCTCTCATCATTCTTCTACTTTTATTAATAAAGAAGACATTGATAGTTGTGATTATTTGTTTTATATGGATGATGATAACTATAATTTGCTTATTAATTTATTTGGTGAAAATAAAAAGTTCTTACCAATATTCGCTTTCTCTAAACAATATAAAGAAATTGAAGATCCTTGGTACACTGGTAGATATACAAAAGTTGTTAATCAAATTATTCAATGTATTGAAGATATATTTAAAAACATTTAACGTTTAACTATGATTGTTTTATTTGTTATTACCTTATTATATAAGGACTCTAGTTTAATATACGCTTTAATTCCTTTAGGAACAGTTATTTGATATTTATTTTTATCCCAATAAACTTTTATATCACCGTAACTAGTCTTCATTATAGATTTTACATAACTTAATCGCTTATCAATAATAGGAGATATTTCTATTTCTTTATATCCTGGTTTAATTATTTTAATTCCAACACTATTATTAAATATCCAAGCATAAACTGCTCCATAAGCATAATGATTAAATGAGTTCATTCGCCAAGAAGAGAATGTACCATCTTCTTTTATTCCGTTATAGCGTTCCCATATAGTTGTTGCACCTTTATTAACGCTATATAACCAGCTTGGATAGTTCTCTTGAAATAATATTTCATACGCTAAATCGGAGTATCCATTCTCACTTAAGGTTTCTAATAAATATGGCGTACCTAAAAATCCTGTCGCGAGTCTATCTCCACATTCATGAACAAGATTAACTAAATCTTTTAATAAACTCTTACGATCACTCTCTTTGCATAAATTAAAATGCAAAGAATATACTAATCCTGTTTGAGTGTAACAAGATTCATTTACTTTAAGAGAGAAAAGTAATCCTTTCTTGCCAATCATATGACCATTTTTAATAAAATTCTTTTGGTACACTACTTTAACTTTCTTTAATAAATCTTCGTATTGTTTATATGGTTTATTAATTTCTTTTAAAAAATAAATTAAAATGCTTAAATCAATTGCTAGATAAGCGACATTAAGAAGTTTTTCACTGGTGCCACCTACACAAGATCCAACGCCTTTTAATAAATCATCTCTATCCATTGCGCACCAATCACCCCAGATATGAGAGAAATATGGAATATATTTTTCTTTACAAGAATTTAATAAATAATTAATCCACTTTTTAATGCAATCAATATTATCAGTAATTATCTTTTTATCATCGTACGCTTGATAGAGTTGATAAGGTACTACTGCACAAGCATCACCCCATCCAATTCCTATGCGCATACCATAATCATGAGTAGGAATGACACTAGGAACAGTGCCGTCCTTATATTGAACTAATCTTAAATCTTTTAACCATTTATTTAAGAATTTTTTGCAATCAAAATTAATGCATGCAGTTTTAGTAAATACTTGAGTATCAGCGGTCCAACCTAATCTTTCATTTCTTTGAGGACAGTCAGTAGGTACATCTAAATAATTAGACAATTGACCATAAATGACGTTTTTATATAATCTATTAATTTTCTTATTACCGCATTCAAACGTATTTGTTTTTCTTAAATCAGAATGAATTAATATAGCAGTGAAATTTTCTTTCTTTAAATAAGAAGGACATTTAAATATCTTTATATAACGTCCTGCCATGAAAGAAAACAATGGACGATATGTTTCTTGCTCACCAGTTAAAGTATAAGAATAAGTAGATAATGCAGTGCGATAATTCAAATCATAAAAATGACCTTCATTATCTAATACTTCAGCAGGTTTTAATTTAATTACATCACCTTTATGACCTTTAACATTAATCTCCACTATTCCTGTATGATTTTGTCCAAAATCAATAATAGTTTCGCCAATATCGTTCTTCCACATCTTAAGAGGTTTTAATCTCTCTTGATATAAGATTCTTTCGCCTTCTTGAGGCACTAATTTAGATTTTACATTTACTAATTTAGTTGTTAGTTTATCAACTCTTAAATTAACTTTGTTTTGAGTCTCACCATTATAGATATTTGTGTATTCAATAAAATTAGAATATAGTTCATCTTTTTCATTAGAAGAGATAATTTCTTTCTTACCATTTTTATATATTATTTCTAATTCATAAATTAATGATGCTGGATATTTAATATAACCTTTAATTGGAGCAACGAATTCAGGCGCCATCCAACCAGGAGCAACCATAATTTTTAAAGTATTATTTTTTCTTAAATATTTACTAATATCATAAATTTGATATTGGACTCGTAATTGAAGTTCTGTCCATCCAGGTTTAAAGACATCTTGATCAGGATATTTATCATTAACATATAAATGATACCAACCTAAAGATGATACTTTTATAATTGCTTTTTTAACTTCACTTTTTAAATTAAATTTCTTTATTAATGAATATGAATAATAATCGATTTCTTTAATACTTATCCATTTACCTAACATGTTATAAAGTCACGCCTTTTTTAAAGAAGGCAATCTCTCCATTATCTTCTTGTTTAGTAACATATTTTCCTGATGCTGTTTCAATCACTAACTCAAATAATTTATTAGAGTCATTTGTATAAGCATTAAAATCAATCCAGCTCTTTTTCTTAATCGCTAATGTTTTGTTAGTAGCAATTTTAATTGTCGGAACTATAGTAGAAAATGGAGTGCCTCTTCCAGTAGTAAATAAAATTAATTGCGCTCCAGCTGCAGCTAAAGCAGTTGAAGCAATTAAATCATTACCAGGACCATTTAATACATTTAATCCGTTCTTTTTAACTCTTTCCGTGTAATCTAAAACATCGACTATTGGAGTACTTCCTGCTTTAGTAATACATCCTAAAGATTTTTCTTCTAGAGTAGTAATTCCACCCTCCTTATTTCCTGGAGATGGATTTTCATAAACAGGGAATCCTAAATCGGTATAATACTTTTTAAAATTAGTGATTAAATTTAAATATTTCTTATAAACATTTTTATCTAAACATTTATTCATTAATATTTGTTCTGCCCCAAACATTTCAGGAACTTCAGTTAAAACTGAACTTCCTTTAAAAAAAACTAATTTATCTGATACTTCTCCAACTTTTGGGTTAGCGGTAAGCCCACTAAAAGCATCAGACCCACCACACTTTAATCCAATAGTTAATTCAGATAAATCAACTTTACTTCTTTTGAGTTTAGAAGCTTTATTAATTAATTTCTTTAAAAGATTAAAACCGTAAGTTATATCATCATCAACATCTTGAGCATTATAAAAATAAATATTATCTCTCTTATATGGTTTTAATAGTTCTTTAATTCCAGTTAATTGATTATTCTCACATCCAAGTCCAATAAAAATAACATATGTTGCATTAGGATTAAGGGCTAAAGAAACTAATAGTTTTTTAAAATCATTATGATCTTCTCCTAATTGAGAACATCCGAATTGATGAGTTAAGGCGAAGATATTATCGATGCTTCCTAAATTAAGTTTTAATGCTTTATTCTTTAAAGTAGTCGCTAATGAATTAACACATCCTACTGTCGGAATTAAATAAATATCATTACGAATTCCAGCATTTCCGTGTTTTCTTTTATATCCAAGAAAATAAGCACTTGAAGTTTTAACTTTATTTAATTTAGGAGAGTAATTATAAGTAAATTTTTGGTTTAAATGTGATGTTAGATTATGTGAGTGAACCCAGTCGCCTTTTTTTATTTTACTTTTAGCAATCCCTATTACTTCACCATATTTTATTACTTTTTCACCTTTTTTAATGTTTGCTAATGCAATTTTATGTCCTATTTTAATTTTAGAAGTTGAATTTAAAGATACTCCAACGTTATCTTTCTTATTAATAATTAATATATTTTTCATATTAATTCTTTACCTTCTTTAATCGTTTTTAAGTAATTATTTATTGTTTCTTCTAAACCATTTAAAGAAGTTAGATCAATATCCCAGATTGATTTATCGCTTAAGAAATCATGAACGTTATGTTTAGTAAAATATTCTAAGTACACTAAATCATCTTTAACATCAATTGTTCTGCTAGGAAGTCTACAAATATATTTATCACCATCTTTAAAAATATTTTGATACATATTAATTAAGTAGGCAAAGCCTATTGTTAAATATTTAGGTAATTTACTGTTTTGCTTATAATAATCTAAATAACTGCATAAATCTCTAGCTTTCCACTTACTAATAGAGTTTAAGGCTATAGAGGTTAGTTGATGATTTAAGAATGGATTTAAGAAACGTTCAATTACTTCATCAGCGAATTTCTTTGTCATATTAATATCGTTAGAGACAAAAGGAATAATATCTTCTTTTAAAGTGTCATAGACAAATTTAGATAATTTATTATCTTTCATGACATCATAGACAGTTTCTTTACCACAATATAAAGAGATAGGCACTAAATTGGTGTGACTACCATTTAAGACTCTAACTTTTCTTTTCTTATAATAAGAAATATCATCCGTTAAGATAATATCAATGTTATGTGTGCCATCTTTTATTAATTTAGATATTTCACCTTTATTTTCGATTACCCATAATCCGAAAGGTTCACCAATACTCATTAATAAATCTTCTTCACCAATTAATTTAGTTAAATGTTCTTTAGTCTTTTCGTCTCGAGGATATCCAGAAACAATACGGTCAACTAAAGTATTGCAATATACATTTTGAGTATTGTTATATTTTCTAAAGTCTTCTCCTAAATTCCAAAGAGTAATATACTTATCGACATCTTTATATAATTCAGTAGCGTTATTCTCAATTAATTCAACTGGAAGAATATGTAATCCGGGTAAATTAGATTTAAATCTAAGATATAGTAAACAAGTTAATTTTCCAGGATAAGTAATATTTCTATAATCATACATCTTATCATTTGAGTTATAAGCAATACCGGCTTCTGTTGTATTGCTAACAACGATCTTTAAATCTTTATCTTTTATCAAAGTAAAAACGAAAGAACCATCATTAAAATTATCTATAGCATGAGAAACAGAATTAACTTTATAAACATCTTCAATTGTCTTGTTATTTTTGTTTCCTCTCAAAACAACATGATATTTGTTATTTTGTTTTTTAAATTTTTCTAGATTACCCGAAAGAATAGGTTTAATAATATTAACATCATAAGGCCCATAACCTTCTTGATTTAAAGTCTCAAAATATAAGTCGACAAAAGTTCTTAGAAAGTTTCCTTCACCAAATTGTAAAATTTTAATCATATTTATTTCCTTTATGATAGTTATTATACTATCATTGAAAAAGTTTTATAATAAATTACGTGATTATTTCGCATTTAATTAAACTCAATAAAACAATTTCCAATAATTCTGATAAAGAAAAATTCTTTAAAGAAATAGTTTTATTTGAATGCGATAACTTAAAGAAACTACATATCGATTTAGATGAAGTAAGTGTTTTTCGCTCGGCAAGGCATAAAAATGATATGCCTACTATTTTTAAATTAGGAGAAGTAAGTGATTCGTTAAATGATGGATTAATTAAAATAGCAGAGAACGGCTCTAGATTACTTATAAGTAATTCCCATTTAATAATTTCAGATCATTTAACAATATTAGGTAAATCTAATAAAGCTTTTATCATTGCTTTTTTAGGCGGCAATAAACATTTAATTAGAACTGAAATTAATATCGATAAAAAAGGAAAATTTATTAATTTAAAAGTAATAGCTGAGATAAATAAATCACTTAAGCCACACGAAAAATTTAAATTTGAAGAAATTCAATTATTTAATACAGATAACGTTGATGAAGCAATTAAATATTTTGCCCTTAATAAAATTAAAGACATCAAAGTTAAACAAAAGAAATGTCCTGCTGTCTACTGTACTTGGTACTATTATGGCGACACAATTACTTTTAAAGATTGTCTTATAAATTTAAAAGAAATTAAAAGAAGAAAATTGCCTTTAGATACTTTCCAAATCGATGATGGGTGGGAAGATTACATCGGAGATTGGAATGCGGGCAAAAAGTTTATTGATATGAAAAAAGTATCTAATGAAATCAATAAATATGGATTAACTCCTGGTATATGGACTTCGCCATTTATCATTGATAAAAAATCTAAATTCGCAAAAATTCATAAAGATTGGTTGTTAAAAGATAACGATAATAAATTATCAATTTTTCCGATGAACGAAAAAGAGTTTTATATTGTAGATATTACAATCAAAGATACATGGAAATATTTTGAAAAATTATATAAACATCTTACTAATGATTATGGTTTTAAATATCATAAATTAGATTTTACCCGTGCCCCAATAACTTCGATAAATGCTAATTATAGAAACAAAAATATAACAATAGTAGAAGCATATAGGAACGCTTGCTTAAGTATTAGAAAAGGAATGGGTAATGCTTTCTTCTTAATGTGCGGAGGATTATATGATCCTTTAATCGGAATAGTTGATGCGCAAAGAACTGGAAGTGATGTATTAAGTATGTGGAGCGCTACTAATAAAGGTGGCAAAACTTTACCATTTACTATGAAGCAAAACTTACTTAGATACTATATGAATTATTGGTGGTACAACGATCCGGATTCATTCATTATTAGAAGAAACAAAATACCTTACAAAGGCTTAAGATTATCTTTAGGATTATTAACTGATAACGAAGTTAATACTTCATCCATTAATCAAATATTAGGTGGAGGTTTATTCTCCATGACTGAGCCTTTAGATAAAATTGATAAAGATAGATTAAACTTAATTTTCAAAATTCTTCCGCTTAGAAAAATAGATATTAATTTAGTCGATATCATGAATTCATCAAGATATCCATATTTAATAAAATTTAATAATAATTATTTAGCAATCATTAATTATGATGATCATAAAATTTTAAACAAAACAATTACTAGTAAAGAAATTTTGGGTGATGGAAAAGCTAAAATAAACATAAAATTAAAACCTCACGCTTCAACAATTTTAAAATTAACTGGTAAAAAAATAATTCAAGTAGATAATAATATAGATTATTAAGTTTAAGGAAATTTATGCTTAAAGTTGGATTGATGACCGAAACACTTTACAAAAGAGTCGGGTTAAGACGTGGCTTAAAAATAATTAAAGAATTAGGTTTTGAAGTAGCAGATATAACTTTTCAAAGAGAAAAAAGAGCGAAAGAAATGATTCGTTATTTTAGAGGAAGGGATTATAAAAAGAAAGCTAAAGCAATAAAAGAATATGCTGATAAATTGAAACTTCCACTAGTTCAAGCACACGCTCCATTCCCATCAAATATAACTGGTGATGAAAGATATAATAAAGCAGTTTTTAAAAAACTAGTTAGATGTATTGAAGTATGTGGAATATTAAATGTTAAACATCTTGTTATCCATCCATTAAAAGACCATAGTGTCAAAGACAATATTGCTTTTTATAAAAAACTATTACCATATGCTAAAAAGGCAAATGTAGTTATCTGCACCGAGAATATGTGGGGATGGGTTGATGATAAGCACACTAAGATAAAACCTTCTATGTGCTCATTTTCAGATACTTTTAATGCAATTATAGATGGTGTTAACGATAAGCATTTAAAAGCCTGCGTTGATATTGGACATGCTGAAATGTTCAATTTTATGAAATACTCTGCAAGAAAATTATTAGAAGAAATGGGAGACCGTGTAGTTTGTCTACATATACACGACAACGATTTATATAAAGATAGACATTGGATTCCTTTTAGAGGATCAATTGATTTTAAAGATGTTGCGAAAGGATTGAAGAATATAAATTACAAAGGAGATTTAGTTATTGAAATATCTGCTCCTGCAGAAGCTAGCTCTCCTGATTTCACTTTAGAAGATGGTAAAAAATATTTATCTGAAGCTTATCACGCATGTAAAAAAATACAATCAATGGTAAAACAATAATATGAACGTATACGATTTTGATGGAACTATCCTACATGGCGATACTGAAGATTACTTCAGAGAATACGCTGAGAAGAATTTAAAGATTAAGTTTAGACATAAGATACAACTTAAGTTCTTTGACTTGTTATATAAATTAAAAATTATTGATGAGCCACATTATAGAACTCATATGTACACATATGTTCCTTATATTCCTAATTTACAGCAAACTATGAAAGACTTTTGGGACATTCATGAAAAAGATGTTTATTCTCATTATCATAAGCTTCATAAAGATGATGACGTTGTTATAAGTGCCACACCACGTCCTTTATTAGAAGAAATTGCAAAAAGATTAAAGATTGGAACTTTAATTGCAACTGAGATGGATATTACAACAGGTAAAATAGGTAAAAAGTGCAGATCAGAAGAAAAAGTAGTAAGATATAACGAAGTTTTCCATGAGAAAATGTTTGATGATTATTATTATGATAAGGATCATGATATGTACTTATTAAAATATGCAAAAACTGGAAATCGTGTGTTAGGTGATGGACAATTTAAGAAAGAGAAATAGTATGGATACTCAAATTGATTACACATATAAATACGCTAGAGACTTTGATGAAAATACTCCTAAATTATTAGAGTATTTATTTAATGGCGGGACAGATAAAGTTAAGATTGCTGAAATGATTAAACAAGGTTTATCCTTGATTGAACAAAAATATGATTGCAGTGATTTTAGAATTGAAATATTTACAAGAATATTACTTGGATATAAAGAAGTAATCGGTAAGGAAGTTGAACAAACTATTTTAAATGTCTTATCTAAATTTCCATTTGAAGATCAATCCTGTCACTCAATGTGCACATGGACTGAAAATCATCAATTAATTATTGATGTTAGTGAATATTTATTAGGATCAACATATCCAGAAAATAAATTTTATAAAGACAAAACAGGAATAGATTTAGCTAGCTCTGCTTTAACTAGATTAAATGACTGGTGTGAATTTATTTATAAATTTGGATTTAGTGAATTTGGTAGTTGTAACTATTATCCTGAAACACTCGGAGCATTAGGCAACATTATTGAATTTTCAAAAGATGAAAAACTAAGAGACAAATTTAAAATTATTTTAGATTTAATGTGTTTTGATATCTTTAACTCAGTTACTCCGGATTTAACTTACAACAAAGCAACTGCTAGAGCATATGTTGATAATAAAATTAATTATTACAATTATTTACTACCACATATCAAGAGTTTGCTAGGAGACGAAATTAAAGTTAATCACGAAAGAGAAGCGTGCTTCTTCTTGATGTTAAAAGCAAAAGATAAAAATGGAAATCATGTATATAAATTACCCCAAGTTTTCTTAGATATTTTTAATACTAAAGAAAGAATATTAAAAGAATCTAACGGCTTAAATGGCAAAGAATATAGGAAACATGGCCTATTAAAATACGAAGATAAAAACGTTCGTTATATTATGACAAGCGGAACATCCGGTTCTTATGTTGCTTTAAGAAATATTTCAAAATATTTAAGTGACCAAGAAATGTGGAACCATGCAATGTTTAAAAGTGTCAAACCATATAAAACTATTATTAAACTTACACCATTCTTATTTTCAATTATTAGAAAATTAGATAAGAATAATTATAACTATACTAGCTATGCTAGAGGTGATACTTACACTTATGTAAATAACAATTATAGTGTTTCTAGTTTAACTAGATATCAAGTCAAAAAAGTAAGCTTCCAACAAGTCTCACATATTATAAACTTAGATGGATTAAGTGTGTTTACAACCGCTCCAGCTAAAACAATGGATAAAACTGGTAGCCCGGATTATTGGATCGGATCAAAACGTAATCCTGATTGCATGCAATTTAAAAACATTTTAATTGCCTATTATAAAAATCCTAAATTAACTCATGTCTATTTTCCATTAGAGAAATTTGAGGAAGTTAATTTAGATTATTTATATAAAGGCTTTGTCTTTGGTAGATATCATAATATCAACGTTATGATAAGAACTAACGCTAATTTATCTTGGGTTGATTCAACAAATGATAAGTCAATTAAACAAGATGGCAAAACTCCTAACTTTAATTTAAAGCAATATGATTTAATGAATAATTCTGTTGATGACCACTACTATATTTTTGAAGTTGATGATACGATGACTTTAAAAGAATTTATCGCTAACGTATTAGATAATTCACCTTTAATCAAAGAGAAAGAAATACTCTATAAAGGTTTCCAATATATCTACAATAAACGTTGCCACTTTAATGGAATAAAAATGAAAAATCATTATCCACGTTTTGAAAGTAAATTCGTCTTTAATGATCAATATGTCTTTGATAAAGAAAATCCAATAATATTTGTTTCTGATAAAAATAAATTAACAATCGATTTTAAAGAATATACTCGTAAAGAAGAAACAATAACTAAATAAATTATTTTAGATATACATCTAATATACCGCCTTTTAATACTTGCTCAGCGGTTAATTCGTTGTTATCTAATTCTTTATTATTGAACAAAACTTTCTCATATTTATATAAACGAGGTTCGCCATGTCTTTTAATTATTAAGTTACCGGCCTTAACTTCACTTAAGAAAGGTAAACCAACTTTAATTTTATTAGTTCCAACTATTGGGAATATACCAAGAAGATTGAATGTTAACCAACTAGATAAACCACCATTATCGTCGTTTCCAGGAACACCGTTATTATTTAAAGAGAAGGAGTTTTCAACTACATCTCTAATTACTTTATTTTGTTTTTCATAATTTCCTAAATAAGAATATAAATACATTGATTCCATATCTGGTTCATTATTTAAACCTTCAAACCTTTTACAATGTTTCATATACACTTTAACTGACACGGGAGTAGATACAGGTTTAAAGAATCTATGTGTATTTCTTCCTCTAAATCCAAAGAATTTATCTAAAGCTTTGTTTAAAGCAGCTTTATTATCTAAACGATAAATAGTAGATGAAGAAACGCGGAATGAGTAATTAGAATAATTACCTTCATAATAAGTAGAAGTTTTATCTAAATAAACTTTATCTTGTTCAAATGCTTTATTAATTAACTCTTTAACTTTATTAAGTCCTAAATCAATTTTGTAAGCATTGTAATAAGCGGTTATTGCATCACAAAGATCTAATAAATATGTTGTTCTCTCTAATTTGTCTAAGTTATGTAAATAATATTCAATTTCATTTCTTTGAAGTTTCTTAGCTAGTTCTTTATCGAACTCTACTCCATATTGCGCAGCAGTAGATAAAGAAATGTTAATCAAACAAATAGCTTGATCAGATAAGACAGGTTTTTTAATAGAGAATAAGTTAGCGTGATAAAATCTTCCATCTTCATTCACTAATTTAAGCATATTATTTGTGATAATACTTGCTTCTTTTTTATAGAATAAAAATATTAATGGGAGTAATGTTTTATAAACATCCCACATTGTTGCAAAATCATAAATATGTTCATCATCATAAATATATGGTTTCTTTAATGCAAACATTAAAGCGGTATAAAATAATTTCTTATAATTGGAGCTTTCTTTAACATCAAAAACTTTAAAATATGATTGCCATTTATTGATAGCTTCAGTTTTATTAAATGTTGGGATAATTGAGTTAGCATCTTCTTCAGAATAAGTTGAGAAAGAGATAATAAATTCCGCCTCTCTAGATAAAGTAATTTCACTTTCCGTTACTTTAACAATATCACCTTTAATTATCTTTACTCTCCAATATAAATATAAGAAAGAGTAATCAACGTTTATATTAAATGATTTTTCATTTTGTTTGATATGCGCATTAACTATTCTACTTTTGTATCTTTTAGTAGTTAATCCGCTAAATCCCGGTATTAAAGTAATATTCTCGTTAGAGATGATTTTATAATACGCGCATCTACCATTAACAATTGTTTTTATCGTATAGACTGGAGTGACTAAATCAAAACCATTTAAAGAATAATTCTCTTTAATTACATCAACACTATCTTTGCTTGGTTTAACTAAGAAATAGTTATGAAAGTTATGTAGATCACCTGCACCAGAAAATGAGAAATGAGTAAATCCCATTAATTTTGCATTTTCTATTTTTCTAGGAGTACCCCAGGCACAATATTCATATTTAGAGAATCCTGAAGGATATCCTCCAAAATAAGGGACAATATTGAAAGAACAAAACGGTATTTGAGGAGCGGGAGAAAGATTACCAACATCAGGTTTAATAAACATCCACTTCTTCGCGAGATGTTTTCTTTTTATTTTTCCTTGAGGTTTACTGCCCCACTTAAAATTTATAAGTTCATCGTAATTCATTTACTTTTATATGTTCCTTCTAACCACGCTCTTTTATAATATCTTTCTAGTCCATCAAACACTTCTTCTTTTTCAGCATAAACAGGAATAATATTAACTTTATCTTTAGTTATATCAAATACTGATACGCCTTCAATATAGCACTTAATTCCGTGTTTATATAAGAGACGAAATAACTTAGGATTTTTCTTACGACGGTTGTATGCTCCATCATATTGCAAACCTTGAGAATACATTAATTTAACACCTTTATAGTTAATACAACTATCATTTTTATGATCGTGTCCTGCAACAACTATTTTAGTGTGGTTTTCTTTAAACTCTTTAAAGGCATTTGAAGGTATATCACTTGAACAAGGCTTCTCGTAGTTATTACCAAATTGCTTTCTAAAGTTATAGAAAGGTAATAAAGAAAGCTTATAAGCATTCCAATATTCCTTTAATGGAATATGAATAAAGACGATACTATCGACTTTATTTTTATTAACTTGATTTTTATACCATTCTAATTGATCTTCATGGATGTAATCATAGCAACGCTTTTCAGTTCCAAAGTCTTTTCTTTTAACTCCAAAAGCATAATCTCCACTATCCATGAAATATAATGTTTTGATTACTCCTTTTGAGTTTTTAATATTAATAGAATAGTTGCCGACTCCAGAAATATTTAAATCTTTTAAATAACTAACACAATACTTAGATCTCATTAAGTTTTCAAATTTATAAATACGATATTTCTTTCTTATTTTTTCATAGGTTTCTTTATCAAGATTTTTAATATTACTAGTTTCTTTGTTGATTAGATATTCACTATCATGATTACCTAAAATAAAAGCATAATGTAATTTCTTTTTCTCAAATAATTTAATTAATTTATCTTCGATAAAAGTATCATCTCTATCACAGGCATTATCACCTAACAAGACTAATAAATCAGGTTGAGTTTTATCAATTAATCTATCTAACACAGTTAAACCAAATTCACATTCTTCCGTCGCTAAATGTAGATCAGCGCAGCAGACAACACGAAACTCGTCATCTGAGATTGATCCATCTAAATTTTTCTTAATTAAATATGGAGTCTCATTCCCTTCGTTATGATATTCAATAATATATTTCTTAGTAAAAAATTTAAGATGTTTTCTACTTATTTTTGGATTAATTTTGTTAAAAACAAACATTAACGCAAAAAGTAAGATTAAAATCGAAATAACTATTACAACAACTAACAAGGGGATAGACATTATTTAAGTAACCAGTCTGCTAAACACTTTCTATTTAAATGAATTAATTCATCAAATAATTTGTCTTGTTTATCACTAGGAAGTCTACTAACTTCAGGATCTCTTTTAAAGATTTTACGTAACGCCTCTTTATCTTGTCTATTATATGCTTCAACAAATTCTTTTTGATTTAAAGCGTGTAAATAGACTCTGTCATGAATAAATTTATCTTTAATCTCTCCACAATTCATAGGTTCAATATGATCTTTAGTAAACCTAGCATTAGATTCTACAGCGGTACCTAAAGGTAAATCCGGAGCTTGGCCTCTGTTTAAAGTATTTACGTTACTAGTAAAATCTCCAAGTCCTAATAAAGCAGTTAAAAGAATAGTGCCTTCTTCATCACTCTTCTTAGGTTTTAATTTAACAAATGGACAATAAGTCTTAAATTTTAATTTAATCTTTGTAACAATATCATTAATCATTCTTGATCTAACAGTAGTTAAGATAAAACCATGTTCATAGTTATAATCAGATTTATTTAAAGGTAAATAAGTTTCAGGAACAAATTCCGCCAAATGTCTGTCTCTTGCTCCTCCAAACATGCCATGAGTCTTATATAAATCAAATCTAACTAAATTTCTCTTTGTATATTCTTGATGCATTGACATAAATGCTTTATAAATTGGAATTAAATCTAAATCTTTATATTTCGCATCACCTATAAAAGTAAAATGGTTAATACCTTGAATCGTCGTATCAATATTATGTCTATCTAAATCTGGATGATAGCTTTCAAAGTGATTAAAACTATAATTAGTTTTCTTAAGCGCTTCAATGGTTCCTTTCAAATCAGAATTCATAAAGCATTTCTTGCCTTCATTATCTAAAGCGTTATACATATCATATACATCACATATCATAGATTGAATAGCGAATACTTCATGACAACATCCAAAAGCTTTAATCTCTGGGAAAGTAAAGAATAAAGCATTTGTACACATACTCATTGGATTGGTATAGTTAATAACCCAAGCATTCGGACAATTCTCTTTTATTTTAGTAGCAAAGAACTTATAACTACCTAATGTTCTTAATGCACGAGAATATCCGCCAACACCAACAGTATCTCCGACTGGTTGATATATTCCATATTTCTCAGCATGATGAACATCATGATACATATTAATCATCTTATAAGGAAGAATAGAAATAATGACAATATCCACTCCTTTTAAAGCTGAATCAATATCGGTATATACTTCAACTTTCCATTCCGTATTTACCTTGCCTTGATTATTTTTCATTAATTTTTCAAAGTATCTTTTATTAACTTTCGCCATAGATTTATCTATGTCATAAAGTCTCATAGTCCCGCAAATTTTGTCTTGTAAAACTAAATCAGAAAAATATTTCTGTGCCCAGTTTTTACTACCGCCACCGATATAACAGATAGTTACGTTTTTCATATTTAAAAACCTCTAATTAGTTATTTATTATAGTCGTATCAATTATTAAGTAAAGGATATTTCTATATTTTATATATAGAAAAGTAAAATGCTCACACCCACTAATATCTGAGCAGAGTAATAAAGCACTAAATTTAAAGCACTAATCCAAGGACGAGGATGTCTACCAAATGAATTAAAGATAAGAATGACATCACTTAGCGCAAATGCTACACAAGCAACAAACATCACAATAAAATAATTAGACTGTAAATCATGTCCAGATATTGAACTAGCTAAATTAAATAACGCCATGCATGAAAGTAAAGAAATAATACTTATATAAACAATTGCGACACTTTTTTCTTTTTTGCTTTTATCAATGAATTTGTGTACTAAATACGTTAATAATAACGTAATGATTATCGCTGCTAAAATAGGAATAAATAATAATTTCTTATCACAATAAGATTTATTAGCGATAATCATAAATAAATGTATTAAATAAAATACATGTCCGATAAAGAAAGCAACTACTCCACCTAGAGAAATATAATCTTTAATAGGTTTTTTAAATAGATCTCTTAAATTTAGAAATACATCTCCTAATACTCCAAATCCTAATCCAATAAATAGACAAATAGTTGGAATAATATCAACTTTTTTATTAATAAAAGTTAATCCAACAATTGGAATAAGGAAGAAACAAATCGATGCTAATCCTT
>DCIT01000052.1 GCA_002317145.1 Caryophanales bacterium UBA1719 | reverse complement strand
TTGAATCCACACCAGTTTGTTCAAAGTTAGAGGCATCATAGTTAAACAATAATCCTTTAACGTTATCTAATAAATCTATTACTCTTTCAGGTGTATCAGCATAACTTCCTTTTTCATTCTCTAATGAACATTTAATATTTTCTTTTTTACATGCTTCCACGCACATTCTTAGTTTTCTAATGACTTCATCTCTTTTATCATAAGCATTAAAGAAAGAGAATATTCTAATTAATTTAGTGCGGAAATTATGCGCAACTCTAATTGCGTTATTAACTTGATCCATAAATTCTTCATCAGGAATATCTGGATCAGTTTTACCAATTGGAGAAGAAATCGCCCATACATCAATGCGATTAAATCCAAGTAGATTTAAGCAGCGATGACATTCAACATTACTTAATTTAATGATATTAGTATTTAGTATTCCTCTTAGTTCTACTAAATCAATACCTTGCTGTTTTAATATTGCTACAGCTGCAAAAAAAGAATCTGCGACTTCATCTGTTGGAGCGCATAATCTTACAGTTATTTTTCCTTTTTCCATATCTTTTTTATTATACCAAAAAAATAAACTATATATAATATAGGTATATGAGTTATATAAATAAAAATTTCTTACTTAATAATAAAGTAAGTCAAGAGCTATATTTTAAATATGCTCAAAACATGCCTATCATAGACTATCACTGTCATCTATCTGAGAAAGAAATCTTAGAAGATAAAGCCTATAAGAATATCTATGAAATATGGTTAAGTGGAGATCACTATAAATGGAGATTAATGCGTAACTATGGTATTGATGAAGAATTAATAACCGGTAAAGCCTCTCCTAAAGATAAGTTTATTGCTTATTGTGAAGCTTTAGGCAAAGCTTACTTAAATCCATTATCCCATTGGTCTCAACTAGAGTTAAAAGAATACTTTAACTGCGATATTGAAATCAACAAAGATAATGCTTTAAAGATTTGGAATTACTGCAATTCTTATCTAGCGAAACATAAATTAACAAGAACTTCATTTATCAAAAAAAGCAAAGTTAAATATATCTTTACTACTAATGAAGCTTTTGATGATTTATCTATCTTTACTAAGATAAATAAAAAATATAAAGACTTTAAAGTTTATCCTGCTTTTAGAACTGATAAGTTCTTAAATATCGAAGCTAAAGCATTTAAAGATTATTTAGCTAAATTAGGAAAAATAAATTCTTTAGATGATTTATTAAATGCTTTAGAGAAGAGATTAAAAGAGTTTATTAAAGTTGGATGTGTCGCAAGCGATATGGGAGTAGAAAATGTCTATCCTGTTACAAGTAAAGAGACGGCAGCTAAACTCTTTAAAAAGAGATTAAGCAATAAAACAATCTCAGTAGAAGAATCTAAACAATATAAAGGTTATATGGTTTATGCTTTACTTAAAATGTATAGCAAATATAACATTAGAAGTGAACTCCATTATGGAGCGATGAGAAATAACTCTACTAAGATGTTTAATAAACTTGGATTAGATACGGGTTATGATTCTATTGCTGAGAATACATCTATTTATAATCTATCTAGATTAATGGATAAATTAGATGTTGAAAATAAATTACCTCCAATGATTTTATTTAATTTAAATCCTAATGCTAACTTAGAAATCATGGCTTTAATGAATTGCTTCCAAGATGGTAAATATCATGGAAAGATTCAATATGGTCCAGCTTGGTGGTTCCTTGATAATAAAGAAGGAATGGAGAAACATTTAAAAGATATGACATCTCTAGGACATATCGGAATATTCATTGGAATGTTAACTGATTCTAGAAGCTTCTTATCTTATCCTAGACATCACTACTTTAGAAGAATCTTATGTAACTTCTTAGGTAACGCGATTATTAATGGAGAAATGACTCAAAACATTTCTAGTGTTGGTAAAGTCGTTCAAGATATTTCTTATAACAACGCTGTTAAATACTTTGGATTAAATAAGTAATTGTTTATCTATAATATCGTTTAAAAATAAAGAAAAATAATAATAAGGTATTGTTAATATTTTAGTGTTTTCAGAATATCCATAATTATTAGAGGAAACTTTAATTACTATATCTTTTTTATTATGATTTCTAAATTCGTTAATCGAATTAATAGAACCTTTTGTTTTTTTTGCATCAATAGGAATAACTCTTCCATTAACATCAAGCAAAAATTCAAATTCACTATTTCTTTTTCCTTTCCAATAAAATAATTCGATTCCTCTTGAAGTTAATTCGATTGAAATATAATTTTCGAAATATATACCTGATAAAACATAATCTTTATTCGATACAAAATTTTTAGCATTCAACCCACTTTGATATGTGAATAAACCCATATCTGATAAATAAAGTCTATATAATGAAGATTCATTTGAAATTAACGGCAAAGAAACTTTTTCTTTCAATAAATAAGACTTATTAATGATATTGGCGACGATTAACCATTCAATCGGAGTTTCTAAATCACGATTTTTATAATTTTTGTTTATATCTGAAAATTTAAAATTTTTGTTTTCTTTATTAAGTTGAGTATATATATTTTTATATACCAATCTACTTTTGATAATCGATTCTTTTGAGACTTGATACAAATCCATATCGCTTAAATAATCAGAATATATTTCTTCGATTTTTTCACTAATTATTTGATATATATTTGGTTTGCTTTTATTTAAAATAAATGTATTTACTACTTCAGGCATTCCGCCGACAAAAAGATAATCATTAAAAATCGATAACAATTCTTTATGCATTGTAGGTTCAATTTCAATTTTTTTATTAAAGTGATTTAACAAATATTTATATAAATTATTTTTATAATTCATCAAAAATTCATCAAAAGTTAAAGGATAAATTATTAATTGATTAATCCTACCAACCGGGAATAAAAATGATTTATCAGCATATCCACCTCTTTTATGCGTTTGTCTATTAATTTTTATTCTTACTAATGATCCAGAAACAATTAAAGGAATATCCCTTCTATTCTCACAAAAATGCTTCATCATCTTAATGATAGGAAGACATTCTTGAGCTTCATCTATAAATAACAAATGATTTTTATCTAACGTAAAATCATAATGGACAGAAATATATTCAATCACTTTATTTAAATTATCGTTTTCCTCAACAAACTTAACAAATTCTGGCTCATCAGAGCAATCAATTCTTAGGTACTTGTTTTTAAAATATTTCTCAGCAAACAATTCTTTTACTAAATAAGTTTTACCAACTTGACGCGCTCCTAACAATAAAAGAGGTTTTCTATCAGGGTTTTTATACCATTTTTCGAGACTTTTCGTATATTTTCTTTCCATATGTTGTACCTTATTACAACAATATTATACTCATATGTTGCACCTTTTTGCAACATTTTTGCATTCATATGTTGCACCTTTTTGCAGTTTGTAAAGAAAATATCTGATTTTTATTATATAAATTATCTTTAATTATTTAACTTTCGCGTAGAATACTTCTTTTTTACTTTCAAGTTCATCAAGCGCTTTCTTGCTTAATGGGAACCAGAAGATCAAGAGTAATGTGCAGATGCCATATAATGCGGCAGGAATAACTGAACCTAAAGTAAACATAATACGTAATTGATGTTCATTAAAGTTTTTACCTTCACCAGGTTGATATTTATATCCAAATCCTAATAATGATCCGTTAATTGCAATCGCTGATAAGGCTTGTCCACATTTTCTAAAGAACATGAATATGGAGTAGCAAGATCCATCTTCTCTAACACCACTTCTGATTTGAATATCATCAATTGCATCTGTCGCCATACCCCAGACTGCCATGTTAAGTACACCTGATCCAAAGCAAGATATAAAGTTAAGGATAAAGAATACAACAACTACTGGAGTTCCAGTACCACAAGGGAGTAAGAATAACATACATAGATTTGCAGCTGAGGCAATACCCATACCAACTGTACAAACTTCTTTCTTACCAAATTTAGTGGTTAATCTTTGTAAGATAAACATTAAGATAAACGCTGCTAAGACAACAAAGAAGCTTGGTAACATTGGCCAGAATCCTTGAACGTTAAAGTATTTTCTAATGATATAAGTATAGTATCCAGTTGAGAACATACTAGCGGATAAGAAGATAGCACTAATAATACATAAAGAAATCATTGAACGAGTAGAAACAATTCTTTTAATTCCTTTTTTAATCGCGCCTTTAACTCTTGGTTGAGGTTTAGGAATAGGCGCTCTTTCTTTATTACCTTTATAAGCAAGCAATAAGAAGATAACAGCAAGAGTAGCCATAATGGCAATACCTATAATTAATATTTTGTAATCAACAATACCTTGTTTTGTTTTAGCATCTGTTTTAAATGCTAATGAAGAAATAATAATAACTGGTAAAGAGCCAATAGAGGATCCTATTGATCTCCAAATAGATAACTTACTTCTTTCTTTTTGATCTAGAGTAACAACACTCGCTAATGAACCGTAAGGAATTTGTATCGCAGTCATTGCCATACCAAATAAAACATATGTTACCGTTGCGTATACATAAACCCAGATGTTATGCGAATCTACTCCAAAACCTGGCCACTTAATAAACATCAAAGCAATAGTGACTGCAAATGGAATAGCGCCATAAAGGAACCATCTACGATATTTACCTAACTTATTAGGTTTCATTCTATCGCATATTGCTCCCATCATAGGATCGTTAATACCATCCCAGATACGCGCTAAAACAAACATTATCATAACGAATAGTGGATGTAATAATAAGCAGTCTGTATAGTAAGTTTGAATTAATGAGCTCTGTAAAGTAAATCCAAGACAAATACCTAAATCACCACAGGCATACGCCATGTAGTCTTTTGTCTTAAGTCCGCTATATCGAGCAATGTTAACATTTTTATTTCCCATAATTACCTCCTATTAACAATCTCTCTTAAAGTCTTAGCATCTTTAATTAATTCTTTAGGATCATCATTTCTAAAGAACTCTAAGTATGCTATTGAATTTTTATTTCCGTAACTTAAATATTCTATCATTTCTTTTTTAATACCACTTAAAGGATATCTATCTAAATAACCAATCCAATTATAAACGTGGAAATTAACAATATATTTCTTTAACGCTTTTAACGATTCAATGTTATGAATATGATTATCTATTTTAGAAGATTTATCATCCCAATATTGTGTTTGCCAATATGTTTTAACGTTAGCTTTGTTAATCGCTTTTAACAGAGTTAAAGAACTCTCTTTATAATCGTTAAAAGTGTGATGATGATATTCAAAACAAATTGTTTGTTTATTAGTTTTAGCAATATCCGCGCATTCTTTTAAGACTTTAACCATAGAAGTAAATTCTTGTTTAGTAAAATCATTACTCCATTTTTCTCCTGCCCAAACACGAATAACTGATGCTCCTAATGCTTTAGCGGCACTACTTATCTTTTTAAATTCTTTAACATCTTTGCATCTAAAATAAGTGCCATAAGAATAAGTGAGCAATTTATTTTTACGTGTCTTTTCTCCTACTTCTTTGCATAACTTTAAATTAGTGTAAGGACAATGAACATCAGCTCCCCACTCAATTGCATCTAATTTAGCTTTCTTTGCTAATTTAATTATTTCGTCTACTTTTAATTTACGAAATGAAACTGAACATAAACCTATTTTCATATTAAGCCATAGTCTCCAACATTTTCATTGTTACTTCATATATACATTTTTCATTTTTTAAATATCTATTTGCTTCTTGATACATATACTCCGCCATTCTCACTACTTCATTTCCTGAGCTTCCTGCAATATGCGGAGTAACTGTTACGTTAGGTAATTTAAAATATAAAGAATCTTGTTTAGGTGGTTCAGGATATGTAACATCCATAACTGCACATATTAATGGATTATCTTTACATTTATTTAATAAGGCAACTTCATCAACTTGTTGACCTCTACCTGTATTAATAAATGTTTGGCGATCTTTTAGTCTATTAATAATATCTTTATTAATCATTCCAAATGTTGATGGCAAATTAGCGACGTGATTTGAGATAACTGCACAGTTATCAAAAATCTCTTCTAATGAATTAGTTTTATGGACTCCTAATTTATTTGCTTCTTCATTTGTTATATCAGGAGCATAAACATAAATATCTTCATTATGATTTAATAATTCTTTTACTACTCCTTTAGCGATTGCTCCATAACCTAAGATACCAACTTTAGTGTTGTAGTTTCCTGGATATTCATTCATTACTTCATGAGCCTTAATATAATTTAATTTCGCCATAGCGGATAATTGATAATATCCTTTGGTTGCTAATAAAATTTGACTAACAGCGTATTCAATAACTGGTACAGCATTTGCTTGCCAAGCAGAGAATACTCTAATACCTAATTTTAAAAATGGTCTAGCGAAATATTGAACTGTACCTGCTGCATAAAATACACATTTTAAAGAAGGAAATATTGTTTTAATTTCTTCTTCAGTTAATACTGTCATACCCCAAGTTGAAAAGATAAATTCAACGTCTTTAAAATCCGTTGAGTTAAGTTTGCTTTTGTTATAGCAAACATTTTTAATATCAAATAATTTTGATATTTTATCTTTCATAGTCTTATCGTAAACTCTAGCGTATTGCCATTCTTCTTCTGTTAAATAAATTGCTCTCATTTAATATTCTCCTTTTTATTTAATATCAAATACTTGGAAGCCACCTTGACCTTCAATGAATTGATTAGTTAATTTATATTCTTGTTCTCCTCTACCAGAATTATATTTAAATGTTTGTTTCTCAGGATCTTTATTATAAAAGCAAGCGGCTATTTTATAATTTGGTAATCTAACAGCCTGAACATCTTCTGTATTTGTAACTAAACTAAATAAATCAATTTTAGATTTAGTTTGAATTGTATAAGCATATGAATTGTTATTTGTTGTATCAATTGGTAAATAAGCAATCATTGTTTTCTGAGTTATTTCTTTTGACGTTGCGACTGAATGATTTCTTTGAAAGTTACCCGTAACAGTTGGAGTTTTTAATGTAATAGAAGGACCTGTTAGCGGTCTATAATAAACTGAAGTGTCAACACCTTTATTTGAATTTTTATAACTATGCTTTATTGAAGCGCCATACTCCTCAACTGTATCTCCTTCATTTAAAACACATTGGTCTAAAGTAACATATCTAGGAGTAGATACATCACTATCTAAGTCGCACATGCCAGAACCTAAAATAGCAATTCCTTCATTAGTAGCAAAGCAAGCAACAGTAAATGTTTGACCTTTAAATGTTTTATCACCATAAGTTTTATTACTATGTTTGCCTTGTTGGAACATACACGCTACACCATTAGAGGATAATTCATCAGCCATACCATAAACATATGGAGTGCCGTCATCTCGAGTAGAAGCGACTTTATCTTCAAAGCGTTCATTTCCTAATTCTTTAATGTGATTAAATAAGGCAGTATCACCTTCGGTGGTAAATGAACCATCTTCTTTTGAACCATAATCCTTACTAACTCCGCCAGGTAAGAACGAGAAATTACATACAGGAGATAAGTTAAGATATTCCTTACCTGACTGCATTACACATGTATTCATACCATAAGAAAAGTTATATGCTAATTCGTTTTCATTATTTAAGCATTCAGTATTTACAGTTGTCGGATCACAACCTTTGAATGCCATATAGACACCATCAATATTACTAATTATTGTTCTAGCTTTAGGGAATACTTTAGTGTCAGTAAAACATACTTTGCCTTCATCATGATTATTAATAAATTGTTTTAGATTTTCTTTATCTTCATTAGATACATCTTCAAAATCTAAATATCTTTTAATTGAGGAAGTATTGTATTTATATGGATCTTCATCACAGAAGCTTCTTCCTTCACACATCCAGTTTTTATATTCTCTTTGAATCATGTATTTAAGTCCGACTAAAATACAATTCATAATTATTTTTAATTTAGCTTGAGGGACTTTATAACTACTACCTTTTAAGGCAGTCATGAAGTCTCCTATTTTACTAGTAGCGACATTTCCATAACTTCCAGTAGATATTAATTTACCATGTTGGAAATAAGTTCCTTCAGATTGAAAACCTTCTTTACCATCTTCGACTATTTCTTCCATTAAGCGATTAAACGCACAATCAGTTTCTTTATTATCTTTAGATAAGATTCCTGATTTAAATGTATTTTGAGCATAGTCCATTAAGTTCGCGCCTTGATGGAGTTCTAATCCTGGATGATAGTAAATAGAAGCGTTTCTGATTTTACCTTTAAAGGCATCTTTTCCTTTATCGTTTAAATCATCAAATTCAAACATTCCAACATTAGTTAATGAACGAATAGTACCTATTTCATTTTCATACCAGTTAGGAGAACGATAGTTATTAAACACCCAATAGTATTCTAGTTTTCTCACCCAATCTTTTAATTCTGCATCATTGTTATTATCAGCGATTATGGCTAATTCTAAAGCTCTATCTAAATGGTTTCTAGGATCATAAGATGAACGAGAATAAATCTTGTCATAATCAATATCTTTAAATTTAAATGTTTCAATTCCGGATATTGTTACTGAATCAAATTTATCTCTAATTTGTGACTTACTTAAATCTTTAAAATATTTAATTGAAGTTGTATTTTTAAGCATTGTTTTAAAGTTATTTTTTAATAAATTAAAATCAACTTTATTTTTATTACAACTTACTAAAGAAGGAATAACTATTAATGGAGTAAGTAACGCTAATCTAATTTTATTATTCATAATTATTTACACCTAAACTGTAAGTTATCTCTTGCAACATAAGGAGGTACATGAACTTTACATTCTGTATTGTTATTGGAATAAGTAAAAGTAACTTCCACTCCTTCTTTTCCGTATCTTCCATTCATCCACATACCAATATTCGTCGGTAATGTTTTTCCTGAAATAGCTTTAAATGTGAAATTTAATTCTTCATCTTCATCTACTGGGAAAGCTTCTCTTTGCCAATCATCAATACGTGTTTTAGTTTTTTGCGTTGGAGTAAATGTAATAGAAGATTGATCTACTTCTGTAACATCTACTGCGCATCCATATTTATAAACATGTTTTTTAGTGGCTTTAATTTTTACATTAACATCACTTTTAATATAACCGGATTTAATTTTAAAATCGTTCTTTAAATTAGATTGAAACGAGAATGTCCAGCAATCATCGTTTTTCTTGCCGTTAATTTCAACTTCTAAATTTTCATATTTAATTTCGTATCCATTATCAACTTGAATAATTGTGTTAAATTCTCTATCTCTTTTTATTTTATTATTAGAGTCAACTTTGCAATGCTCACAAGTAAAATTAACATTAAATGTTTGAATGCCATATAAATAAATAGGAGCAATACTTCCTAATACTAATAAAGAAGTAACGCCTATTATTAATCTATTAATAAATCTAACTCTAGGAATTTCATAATACTTATTATTAATCTTCCAAACTTTTAGATTTCTTTTATATTTTTTATATTGTTCTTCAGTAAAACCTAATACATAACCTTTATCGTAATCTTTACCATATTTCTTACGATATTCTTGATATGTATGATTAGATTCCACTGGTTTCATAATTATTTATCTTCGATAGTTTTAAAGATACCATTAAGATATGCCGCACCTAATGCACGATCATATAATCCATATCCAGGTTTATTATTTTCACCCCAGATATTTCTTCCATGATCAGGTCTAACATATCCATCAAAGCCATTCTTTACTAATACTTTAATTATCTTAATTAAAGGTAAACTACCTTCGGCGTGTCCTGATTCAACGAACGAATCTTTATTACCAACATAAGTAATATTTCTCGCATGTAAGAAATGAACTCTTTTTTGTTTAGAGTATTTATCCGCCATATGGATAAGATTATTTTTTCTACCTGCTCCAAAGCTACCTGTGCATAATGTAAT
>DCIT01000053.1 GCA_002317145.1 Caryophanales bacterium UBA1719 | reverse complement strand
ACTATTTTTACTTTCGCCGCACCTTTAATTCCGTAGTAATATTTTTCTAAATATTTAGTGACTCTATCAGTTAAGTTCTTTTTTTGATTAGCAACTCCTCCTCCCAAAATGATTATTTCAGGACGGAAGATATCACAATAATCTAAGATTGTTTCGCCTAAATACATAATGTATTTGTCTATTACTTTTTTAGCTGAAGTATCATGTTTAAGTTCGGCAATAAAAGGAATAGAAGCATCAACTTTATCAATGTTATTATTTACTAGTTTCCACATTAAAGATTTTTTATTCTTTTTCATTTCTTCTTTTGCTTGATTAGTCAAAGCAGTGGCAGAGCAGTACATCTCCACGCATCCTCTTCTACCACAAGGGCATTTTAAACCATTAAAATCAATAGTCATATGTCCTAGTTCAGCACCTTGACCTTTATTGCCTTCATATAATTTAGAATTAAGAATTAATCCTCCGCCTACTCCAGTACCTAGTGTAAGCATAATGACATCTTTAACTCCTTTAGCAGATCCAAATTTAGCTTCGGCAAGTGCGGCAACACTTGCATCATTACATACATGAGTTTTAATTTTGGTTTTACTATAAATAATTTTAGATATATTTAAATATTTCCACTTAGGTAAGTTAGTAATATCTAATATTTTTCCATTTTCTAAAATACCAGGCATTCCTACTCCAATGCCATCTACTTTACACTTATGTTTCTTTATTAGTTTTAATACATTATTAGATAATATAGATAAAGTTTTATCTGGATAATTTTTCTCTACTTTCATTTTATCTAGTTCTATTACTTTACCTTTATCATCCACTAATCCGTATTTAATAAAAGTACCGCCTATATCAATACCAATAGCTTTCATTATTTTGAATTCCTCTTATTAATTTCTACGCACATTTTCTTATAGTAAGTTTCGTCAATCTTATAATACTTAGTTAATAAGAACCAACAAATACTTGCTAATACAACAGGAACAATAACACACCAAATCTTTAATCCCCAAATTTGACTTTGTTGCGCTGCACTAACTGCTTTATCTAGAGCAATAGCTTTTTCTGTATCACTTAACCCTGATTGACCATTTATTTTAGAAACTTCATTCATAATGGCCATAACTCCAGTTGATAATAATGCTCCAGTAGTGACTCCCTGTTGAACTGAAGTTGCTAGTTTAGTGGTTAAAGGTCTTAATGCAAAGATAACTGCTTCTTTTCTACTACCAGTTTTATATTCGTTATATTCTATGCAGTTGCTCATCATAATAATGATGACTCCATAGGAGATTCCTTGAGAAAGGAATATAACTGCAGTGAGAATAGAATAAATAACAGCATATGAAACATTAAGAACTCTAATTCCATCTGTTCCTATTATAAATGGTGCTGGAGATAAATAATTTCCATTACCAATTGGCATGCCGTAGAAGAAGAATATTAATAATCCTATAATCATTACGCCGTAGGCTAATTTAAATACGGACATTCGTGCATGCTTCTTTAATATATGAGGTAAGAAGAACATTGGAACAATCATTGATAAGTTATTAACTGCGTTAAAGATTGTCATCATTGTCTTACCAGAGTTATAACCAATGGTAATATAGAAGACGTTTTGCATTAATGAATTCATTATTGATTGTGAGAAGAAATAACAGAATAAAGCAAGAATCATAAATCTTACTTGATCATTTTGTTTTAAAACAGTAATCATATCAGAGAACTTAACAGTCTCTTTTTTAGCTTTTGGATTCTCATCTCTTTTATGTTCTTTGCAGAATAAGAAGACCATAGTTTGAGAAATAACAAATAAAGTTCCGATAACAATACCCATTATCCAATACGCTTTATTACCTAGGACATTATTTTGAGTTAAGATAGGCATTAATGTTGCGACGATAAATGATCCAGCATAGCTGAAGATTAAGACTAATGATGTAACTTTTGCTCTTTCTTTTTCATCACTAGACATACTAGGTAACATACCCCAGAAAGAAATATCATTTATAGTAAATGTCATACCCCAAAGTAAATAGAAAACGGCAAACCAACCAACATATGCCCAACCATGACACCATGATGGAAATGCTGCTGGAGCGCAGAATAATGCTAGTATACAAACGATATTTGTTAAGCTACCAATAAATATCCAGGGTTTATATTTTCCTAATTTAAAATGAGTCTTTTCAATAATGACTCCCATGAATGGATCGTTTAAACCATCGAATATACGATAACCAATAATTAATCCAGTTAATACACCCATCATAGCAGTGTATTCTTTTAAATCAGTAGATAATACGCTTGCTTCTTGTAAGAAGATTAATAAGAATGATGCTACTATAACATAAGCGGCATCTCTTCCAATACCAGAGACTGAATAAAACCATCTAGTCTTAGTAGGGATTTTTTCATCTCTATAAGTTTTACCTATTTCAAACATTATTAATTAAGCTTAATAAGCTTTCCTCCATTCTTTCTACTTTCTTCACTTGCTAAAGCAATAAGATGAGATTCAATAGATATATCTAATCCTGATTCAGGTTTCTTTTTACCTGTTAAGACTAAATATAAGTCATTAATTAAAGCGTTATCGCCTCCGCCATGAGCGCCTTTTGATTTTGCTAAATCCTGAATCTTATATGTAATAACTTTATCTCCGAATTTATCAATAGATAAAGTATCCTCTAATTCATCTAATACTATTTCACCATGAGTGCCAGAGAAAGTATATCGACGTCCGCCGGTATTAAATGCTGACATTGTTAATATTGCTCTAATATTATTTTTAAATGTGACAGTAACTATTTGATTATCAACAACATCGTTGTCACAATAAAAGACACATCTACCATATGGTCCGGTTTTTAAAGCTTTCACTAATTTTTCTTTAGTGACTGGTAGTGTAGTAATAGTGTTCTGCGGCCAATCATTTAAATTCATATATTTACCATGTGAAGGTTTATCAGTTAGATAAATTCTTTTACAAGAATAAATACAAGTATTTAACTTAGGACATGAATAACAATATTTCTTAGCGTATTTAGGAGCATTCTTTTTATTAAAATAAGTTAAGTCTCCAATTGAGGATACTGATTTAGCTTTACTATTTGCATAATAAGTTAATAAATCTAAATCATGACAACACTTTGCCATTATCATTGGAGTAGTTTCTTGAGAACTTCTCCAACGTCCTCTAATAAAACTATGAGCTTGATGCCAATAAGCAACGCGTTCATAGGCGTTGATAGTAATTAGTTTTCCTATCTCACCTTTATCTATTAATTCTTTAGCTTTAGTAAATGCTGGAGCATATCTTAAGACATGGCAAACAATAACTTTTCTTTTATATTTATTAGCAGTCTCTAATAATTCTTTCAATTCTTTCTTATCTTTCGATATTGGTTTTTCAAGCAAGATATCATATCCTAATTTAATTCCTTTTAATGCATAACGAACATGGTCGTTATCAAGAACGGAGATGATTAATAAATCGCCTCTTTTCTTTTTAAAGAAATCAGTATCTTTTAAGAATCGATCTTTGTTTGATACTTTAAATTTATCTCCCCAAAAGGATAAATTATCTTTTTTGATATCGCATAAAGCAGTTATCTTAAATTTATCTTTTAAAGTATAAATAAAAGAACCATATGCCTCTCCGCCTCTTGAGCCAACACCCAAGATAGCAACATTAATGATTTTATTCATAATATTATTTCCTTACTGAAAATAATATCATAAATATTAATATTTATATAAGTCTATTTTTATAAAGAATATTAGAAGCTTCTAATGATAAATAATTAGAATTATTATTTTTAATTTCAATAATTTTATTATTTTTATTTTCTTTTAAATAATCATTCTTAGATTGATATTTAACTAAGTTAAGCATGAATATCGCTCCAGTAGAAGTTCTAATTACTTTTGGTGAGAATATATCAATATTTGAATTAATAAGAGCGATATTTTTAAAACCAAAAGCAATAGAGGTTCTTAAGATAGTACCTAACTCGCCTTCATCATTTAAATCATAAATAAGAACATGAATATTATTTTTATCTAGTGACATATTATAAGTAGAGAATTCACTTACAATATAGATATCTTCTTTTTTAATATTATTTTTAAAATAAATAGGATCAACGATAACTTTTACTTTGTAACCTTTTAATTTAGTTAATTCTTTTTTAGATTTAACTATTACTTTATTACAACTAGAAAAATGATTTTTAAGTAATTCTAAAGTTGCGAATTCTCCAATAGCTAAATTATTTGTTTTCATCAGCAATGTTCCTGATCCATTTATTTTGTCTATATCTTAACACGGTAGGGAAGAATTTAAATATTTCTTCACTAGTGATTAAGAAGAATATAAGTAGTGGAGCCCAGTTTAATGAAGTTGATAAGAATCCTAAAGGTACAACTACTGCCCAATAAGTTAATACATTAACTAAAGATGTAAATATTGTATCTCCTCCAGAAGAATAAACTCCATCTAATAAGACTGAGTTATATGATTGGAATGGGAATGTTGGAATATAGATTAACGCCATTAATATTAAATATTTTTTTGCTTCTGGAGTTAATGTATTACTAGATATTCCAAAGTTTATACCTATTAAACCCATAAATATAAACATATTTAATATTCCAATGAATAATGTAAAATTCAAAATCTTATTAGCGTGTTCTTTAGCGCTTTTGAGTTTATTAGATCCAAGTTCTTGTCCTAATAATATTGCGGCAGCACCTGTAACTCCACTTGGTATACAAATAGCGATGTTTCTAGCAATATTCCATAATGCTGTTGCAGCGATAATATCGCTTCCTAATCTACCTAAGAATACTGATATCATTACTGATCCTAAACCCCAGGCAAATTTGGAAATAAATAAAGGTATTAAATGTCTAAAAAATTCATTAAATAAATGCGAATCGGTATGTAAGAAATCTTTTAAAGTAAATCTTACCGATTTAGTTTTTCTTACAATGATAATTGCTAGTATCATCTCTACTAAACGAGAAGAGATAATACCATAAGCCGCACCCATTTCTTTTTGATTAAAAGCAAATACAGTTAATGA
>DCIT01000005.1 GCA_002317145.1 Caryophanales bacterium UBA1719 | reverse complement strand
CCATCTCACTAAAATCTAAACATAACATAATTGTTGATTCTAGTTTGAATGGTATGGGGAGAGGTGCAGGTAACGTACCTACTGAGTTAATAATTTGCTATTTAAACAAAGCAAAATATAAATTTAAGAATGTTGTTCAGTGTATATACACTCAAATCAACCCTTTAAAACGAAAATATGTCTGGGGGTACAACGTTCCTCAATTAATAGCGGCAGAATTTAATTGTCATCCTAATTTCATTAATTATCTAATTAACAATGGTGTAAATGATTATGAATCAATACATAAAACGATATCCTTAATCTTGCCTAAAGGAAGACTAAACTATAAAGCAGATTTAATAGAAAAGATTCTTAAATAATTTCACTCTCGTATCATTAACAAGTTAATCGTACTCAAGACCTTTAGATATAATATTGTTAATAGATATGTAGATAACAATTAAAATATATAACTCTTATATAAAAACTAAGAGATTAGTTAAGAGTAATGTATTATTAATATGTAGTGAATCACTATATAATATTTATTAAACTTTAATAGATAAATAACTATATATATGTTTAAACTAAAAACAAAAGAAATAAGTATTGATGACTTTAATAAAGAAAAAGTTGATATTAATGTTTTTAATACAAAAATTAATAAACCATTAAAGAAACTTTTGGTTTTAGTTTCATCTATATATCTAAAGTTTAATAAATTTAAAGTAATTAAGAATAAACTACCTAAAGACATATATAAGAAACCTTGTTTAATACTAATTAATCACGTTAACAATCTTGATTTAATGATATTTTTAAAAATGTTAAATAAGTTTAATTATCATATTGTTACCGCAGATGAAGCTTTTATTAATAGAAAGAACTTTTTAACAAAAATTGGATGTTATTCGGTAATTCGATATGAACATAGTCCAATTTTTGTTAAACGTTCTTATGATATAGTTAATAATCTTCATAGATCAATCGCGATATATCCAGAAGCAATGTTTAGCTCTGATGGATTAGGAGGAGATATCGCTCCACAATTCTCTAGCTTTGTTAAGCTACTAAATATCCCGGTATTATATTTAAGAACTTATGGAGTATACTCGAAAACTCCATTACATAACTCTATTAATAATAAGAATAAGATATCTAGTAAGTTATCTATCTTATTAACTAAAGAAGAAGTAAACAAAATGAGCAAAGAAGAAATACAAGATAAACTATCTAATGAGTTTATTAATCTTAATTACTATCAAGATCATATAGATCTAGGATTAGAGTTTAACAACAATAGACACGCAGATCATATAGAACGATTCTTATATAAATGTCCTAAATGTCATAATGAATTTACTATTATTGGTAAAGGTATGAGCATTAAATGTAGTAAATGCCATAATGAATATATTATTAATAAAGATGGCACATTAACTAATACCAATAATAGTAATTCATTAATTAAGGACATTCCTACCTGGGTTAAATATCAAAAAGAAGAGTTAAGGAAAGAATTAAAGTCTAATAAATATAATATAAAAGATATACACGCGTATGTATATGCCTATAAAAACTATAAAAGATTATATAAGTTACCATATGAGGCAGTTATTAACGTTAATAAGGATTATATAAAAATTAACATGAATAATAACGAACATCTCCTAGATTTAAGGAATGCTTATGATTTTTGCGGTAAGACTACGCATTATCAATTTGGCCCTACTCTAATAACCCGAATAGGAGATGTTCGTTATTTATTCGTGTTAAAGGATGATAATGGTGTAGCGTATAAGATAAAAACAGCGGTTCAAGAAAATAATAAATGTTTACATAGTAAATAACCATTAATTAAAATTGTATTTACATATTCTAAATGTTCAATTATAATATAAACAAATACTCAAGGAGAATTTTATGAAAAATTTTGCAAAGTTTATAGCTCCAATGGCTGTAGCATGCACTCTTTTAGCGTCCTGTGGTGGCACTAAAGATAGAGTTGCATGGACAGAATTAGAGAAATCTGTAAAAGTCTACGATGATATCATTAAAGAGCATCGTATTGCTTCTACTCAGGTAAAGGCTCATGTTAACAAGTTTAAATTAAACGGTAGTGTTAGCTATCCAGCAGGTGGAATCAATATTAAAGATGAAGAGATTAATATGGGCAGTCAAGATCTACTCAATATTAAGTTACCTGTTTATATGATAGATAGAATGTTTAATTTAGCCAGAATTAAAGATAGTAACCGAGAAAAATATGATAGTGATGTAAGCATTTCGAATATTGTAGCTTATATACTTAAACTCCCAGTAAGTGATTTCGTTTTGTTATGCATTGATGGTTTTAAACAAGATGGAGATGGCTATGCTGGAATGAAATCCATGCAATGGAAGAATTTAGTTCCTACATATTCCTTTAGTGGTAGTGGAGATAGTAAAAAACTATCTAACGTTAAAATTACCATTAGTTCATTAAAGAATTTTATTAATGAAGTAAGAGATAGAATTGGTGAAAGAAGCGCTTTAACTGTCGATGGTGATATGACTGTTACCGGCGAACTTAACGTTGATACAAATACTGGATATATTAAAGATTTTTCATTAAAAGCAAATTCTAATGGATTTAAGTATAAAACTTCAAGCAGTTATGCTTATTCTTGTGACTTTAACGCTAGTATTGATGCGGATGTTAAATTCGAATTCAATCATGAAGATGCTGATAAAGTAAACATTAAATATCAAACAATTGAATATAATCCTACTATTGTTGATGATGAGTTTACATTTAAGAACAACGATTTTAAAGTTACCCAATATGATTCTTTAGCAGCTTTAGAAACTGCAACAGGAATAAAAGCAAATTGGTATTTTGAAACTTCAACATATGATGATCCAATTAGGAAAAAAGATTATTTCTTAACTGATTCAACTTCTAAAAACATTGGATATGAAGGATTTGATTATGATGTATCATTTACTCAAGAAACTGGAAAAGAAAAATATGGTTTTGTTTTAAATAGTTGTTACAACGTTGATACATTAAAACCTGTTACTAAAGGCGGTAAACAATATAAGGCAGATGACATTGCCAAATCGATAAAAAATGGTAGTTCTGTTAGATATAATTCTTTAGATATTAGTAGTGATTTAACGGATTATAAGGACTCCTATAAATACGATTCTCCAGCTGAATATGCTGCAAGTGAAGGCAAAACCGCTTACTTTACTCTTGTTGCGAACGCAGAAGATAAAAGTGATGTCGCTCAAAAGAATAGTGTGCCAGAGATACATATATTCGGAAGTGATTTATATAATTCTAAAGGAACTTATACTGTTACACTTGGAATTTATAAATTAAATTTAGATTAAGGATTAATGTTAGGAGAAAATATTATGAGATTAAATAAATTAATGTTAACAGCTGCATTACCTATATTAGGTGTATGTATGACAAGCTGTGGCAACAAAGCCCGTAGTTATCAAGATGTTTTGAATCATGTTATTAATAAATATGATGATCATGCAATTGATTACGTAACTGGTGATTATAAATTTAGTTTAAACAATTTTGGCGTTGATTTAGACGTTGTTGCGACCAATGCAATTGGCATTGAAACTCCATATAAACTTGGTTTAGGACTAAAAGACACAAGCGTAACTGCTAAGAGTGTTCAAGGCATTTGCTTTAGTTCAACCGCTTTAAACTATGTTGAAACACTATATGATGCTGTTGTTAAATTAACACTAGAGAATGTAACAAAATTTAACTTAGATAAATTTTATTATATTAACGGTGATGAACTAACAGTAAAGATTGGAACTGATGATTCTGTCTTGGGTTTACTAATTACCGCAAATAACGCTTTAGATGTTGCAATGAAAATCCGCGAAGCTCGATCAGAAATTAGAAAATATATAGAAGATATTCCATTTGTTGGAGAATATATTGTCGAGTTATATAAAGATTACTTAGTTTCGCTTTCAACAAATTCTACTTCTACAGGTTCTTGTTATTTTGAATTAAAAACTGATAAAAATGGCTTTATTAAAAAAGGGTCATTTGATTTTAATTCTAAATTAGACGTTTATGCTAATGTTACTTCACTAGAAGAAAGTACAATTAGTTATACATTCCATTTAACTGGTGATGTTGCAATTAGTACTTCCTTTGAGGTTAATTTCTAATTTTAAGGAGAAATGGTTATGAAAAATAAAAAAATATTAATTGGATTAAGTAGTTGCGCTTTATTAGGCACCTTCTTAATTGGATGTGGAGGCAATAAAGGCACTGACACTCCAAAAGTTCATGTATTTGCTGATACTCAAGTAAGTTATATGACAGGATCTGATGTTCCTTATTATGCTAGTAACGGCGAAGAAAAGAAAGATGATGATGGTAAACAACTTGATGGCGAGGCTACTGGTTGGCTTACCGCTAAACATTTAACTGATAATGTATTAACAGTAACATATGCGGATAACAGCAAAAATCTACAATATGGTAAAGATGTTGATATGACTATTGAGGCTAAAGATTTTTGTTTACTAGCTAATTATAAAAACAAGACATACGAAGATAATAATTTTTTAACACCATTTAAAAAAGGATACGCTGTACCATTTGTTGGATATGGTAACGGATTAGGTGATAGACATGCATTACCGTTATCTAGAGATTTCTATACTTATAAGCAAGATGCTGATAACCCACAAAAATTCTATTTGCATGTTAATGGAGAGGCGTTTAAACATAACTTAGTTGTAGACTTTGTTTATGATAGTAAATTAACGGTAGAAGATGGTTCTAGTAATTACTTTTATGCTGCAAATCCTATAACTTCAAATGCTCCAGCAGTAATTTCTACTCAATACGCTCTTGGTGGTAAAAGCGGAAGTTATGAAAAGTTTTATGGAGTCAAAAACAATGTTTCAAGCGATTTCGTTGTAAACGATGGATTTACATTTACTATTAATTTAGAACCGCATTATAAAGATTATGCTAAAAATGGCAATATAGTAGGATCTCAATTATATAATTTAAGTAGTCTAAAAAAAGGAACTGATTTTAAGATTAAAGCAACTAAAGCCCCAACAAACGAGGACGTTTATTTAGATAACTATGATTATGAACTTTCATCTGATAAAACATTTGCATATGTTACTATCAAATGGAAAGACTTATATAACACTGAGACTTATGAACCTATTTACGACGAAAACTCATTAATACTTGAATGTAATAGTGAACCTAGTAAGTTAGTAACAATAAATAAACCTACTTTTGGCACTGGAACAACAGAAATAAGATCGGGTTATGGTTGTAAACCAGCGTTTTCAATGGGTGGCATATTATATAATACAGATGCCCATGATTCTATATTTAAAAGTAGATATTTAAATAGAGCATATCGTACAATATTTAAGGTCACTCAAGCTGATCCAACTGGTGAAAATATTACTTGGCCAGAAGTTTCCATCACAAGTCAAGCTGAAGGTGGACAACCTGTAGTTAAGAATTTACTTGAAAAGGATTATAAAACTGATTGGCGTGTTGATACCGATGATAAGAAAGGTGAATTCCATGGAATTACTGGTGAAACAGAACTTCCATATCGCTTTACTGAAGATGGTAAATTCGTTGTTGTTTGCATAAATCCTAAAGGTCGTACAAATGTAAAAACAACAAGCGAAATTACTTCAGAAGCTCATGATACGTTTATGTTATATGACTATAATGGAAAATCATCTTACTATGTCGGCAATACTGATACATATGCCAAAACAGTTAGTATTGATATAAGTAAGAAATAAGTAAAACTATTTAATAAAAGAGTGACAATAATTGTCACTCTTTTTATAATATTAATATGTCTCAATTAAAAATAATTAACGCAAGTAAAATTTATAACGAAAATACTGACCATGAAGTTAAAGCTTTAGATGATGTATCATTTGAAGCTGATAAAGGTGAGTTTATTGTTATATTAGGTGCCTCAGGTGCTGGTAAATCTACTTTACTAAATATCATAGGTGGTATGGATACTCTAACTAGAGGATCATTTATTATTGATAATGTTGATATTAGTAAAGTTAATGAAAAAGAATTAAGTATCTTTAGAAGAGAAAAAATAGGATTTGTTTTTCAATTCTATAACTTAATTAATAATTTAACAGCATTAGAGAATGTTCAAATAGCAGAATCTCTATCTAATAACCCATTAGATTCTATAGAAGTGTTAAATAATGTTGGATTAGGCAAAAGGTTAACTAATACTCCTGCAGAATTATCAGGAGGAGAACAACAAAGAGTCGCTATCGCTAGAGCAATAGTTAAAAATCCAACATTTTTATTATGCGATGAACCTACTGGAGCATTAGATTCTAAAACTGGATCACATATTATTAAATTATTAATTGATATATCTAAAAAATATAATAAGACAGTTATTATTGTTACTCATAATAGCAAAATAGCTGAAGTAGCATCTAGAGTTATTAGACTCCAAGATGGCAAAATCAAATCTGACACAATTAATAAGACTCCTAAGAAACCAGAGGATATTACTTGGTAATATATGAATAATAAAAAAGCAAGTTATACTAAATTATCAATAACTAAAATAAGAAGAACGATAACTCGTTCTCCTTTACAATTTATTGCAGTTATTTTAATTACTTTACTTGCGACTACTTTATTTTCAGGGTTTTATAGTTC
>DCIT01000049.1:58822-66371 GCA_002317145.1 Caryophanales bacterium UBA1719 | reverse complement strand
TGGGCTCTTGAAGCTTATGGCGCAGCCCATACCTTACAAGAAATTCTTACTATTAAGTCTGATGATAGAGTTGGTCGTAATAAGACTTATGAATCTATCATTAAGCAATTAAGAATACCAGAACCAGGATTACCAGAAGCTTTCCGTGTTCTTACTAAAGAACTTCAAGCTTTATGTATCGATGTTAAATTACTCAACTCTAAAGGAGATGAGATTGATATGGATGCTTTAGCAAGAGAAGTTCAACAAGAAGAAAGAAAGACCAATGCCCTAATTCGTTCTATGACTAGTGAGCAAGCTAATAATGAAGCGACAATCACTAAAGAAGATGTCGAAGAGGCACTTAATTAATAAGGAGGAGTAAATAATATGTTTAATGTAAAAGATTTAGCAGCTATGCAAGTAGGACTTGCCTCTCCAGATGCCATCCGTGGATGGTCTCATGGTGAAGTAACTCGTCCTGAAACAATTAACTATCGTAGCCAAAAACCTGAAATGGAAGGCTTATTCTGCGAAAAGATATTTGGTCCTAGTAAAGACTTTGAATGTCATTGCGGTAAATATAAGAAGATTCGTTATCAAGGTTTAGTCTGTGAGAAGTGTGGTGTTGAAGTTATTTCTAAGCAAGTCCGTCGTGAAAGAATGGGGCATATTGAATTAGCCACTCCATGCACACATATTTGGTATTTAAAAGGTGCGCCAAGCCGTATTCAATTACTTTTAAGCGCTTATACTGATATATCAGTAAAAGAGATTGAAGAAGTTGTTTATTTCGCCGCTCACATTTGTTTAAATCCAGGTAATTCAAAAGTATTAAAGAAAGGTCAATATTTAGATGAATCTACAGCGAGAATCGTCTTTACAGATGCAATTAATGAATTTAAAGATAAGTTTTCTAAAGATTCAAATGATTATGCTAAAGTTGAACTTTATTTACAACACATGGCTAAACGTGATGAAACATTTGACTACTTCACAATTTCTAAATTCATCTCCAAAAATACTGGAGCGGAATTTGGTGAAGGTGCTGATGCAATTAAACGTTTACTCCGTGAATTAGATATTGAAGATGAATTTAAGAAAGTACAAAAAGAATTAATCGACGCTCAAGGTCCTCGTAGAATTAAATTAACTAAGAGACTTGAAGTCTTAGAAGCTTTTAGAACAAGTAAAAATCGTCCAGAATGGATGGTTCTTGATGTTATACCAGTTATACCACCAGATCTCCGTCCAATGTTACAACTTGATGGTGGTAGATTTGCTGCCTCTGATTTAAATGATTTATATCGTAGAGTCATTACTCGTAATAATCGTTTAAAGAAATTAGTGGATATGAACGCTCCTTACGTCATTTTAATGAACGAAAAGAGAATGCTTCAAGAAGCTGTCGATGCTTTAATTGATAATGGTAGAAGAAATAATAAACCAGTCTTATCAACTTCTGGTAGACCATTAAAGAGCTTAACTGCTGCTTTAAAAGGTAAACAAGGAAGATTTAGACAAAACTTACTTGGTAAACGTGTTGACTATTCCGGTCGTTCAGTTATCGCTGTTGGACCAGATTTAAGAATGTATCAATGCGGCATTCCAAGAGAAATGGCTATTCAATTACTTAGACCATTCATTGCCTCTATCTTAATTAAAAGAGGTAAAGTTCAAGCCCATAAAGAAGCGGATAAATTAATTGATAGAAAAGATCCATTAGTCTATGATATCGTTGAAGAGATTATCTCTGATCATCCAGTGTTACTTAACCGTGCACCAACCTTACATAGATTAGGTATTCAAGCGTTCCAACCAAAACTAGTTGATGGTCGTGCAATTAGATTACACCCATTAGTCTGTACTGGATTTAACGCGGACTTTGATGGTGACCAAATGGCGGTTCACGTTCCTTTAACTAAAGAAGCGCAAGAAGAAGCTTTAAACTTAATGCTTGCCTCTAATAACATTTTAGGACCTAAAGATGGAAAACCAATCGTTACTCCATCACAAGACATGGTCTTAGGTAACTATTATTTAACTTTAGAGTCTACTAAAGAGGACTTCTTAAATAAAGCAAAGAAAGCTCATGAAGAAAAGGATTATGTCCAAGAAGAGAAATATACATTATTCGCTAATTCCGAAGGTAAAGTATTCGGATCAGTCGAAGATGTTTTACGCGCTTATGAAACACATCAAATATGTTTACATAACCGTGTCGCTATTTTAGCGAAAGCCTTAAAGAAAGACTTATCAGTCTTTGATGAAGGCATGCAAAACATGTATTTACTAACTTCTGTTGGAAGAATTATCTTTAACTTAATCTTCCCAAGTGACTTCCCTTATTTAAATGACGCGGATGATAGAAGCTTAAAGTTTACTATTCAAAATCCTAATAAGAAGAAGTATATTATGCAAGACTTCTTACCTTTAGGTAGTGATATAAAAGAAGCTATCGCGAAAAAACCATTACGCTTACCATTAAAGAAGAAAAACTTAGGTAAGATTATTGACCAAGTATTCCATAGATACGATACATTTAGAACATCAGTTATCTTAGATAAATTAAAAGATCAAGGATTTAAGTATTCAACTGTATCAGGTGTTACAGTATCCTTATCTGATATTAGAACTCTTGAAGGTAAAGATGCTTTAATTAAAGCTGGTGATAATCAAACTGAACAAGTTGAGAAGATGTATAACAAAGGTTTATTAACTGAAGAAGAAAGACATATTAGAATCGTCTCAATCTGGAACGATGTTAAAGACCAAGTTACTAAGAAACTTGATATTCAATTAAAAGGTGATAGAGCGAACCCATTATTCATCATGGTTGACTCTGGTGCTCGTGGATCTTTAGGTAACTTTGCTCAGCTCGAAGGTATGAGAGGACTTATGAGTAAACCTAATGGTGAGACAATCGAACTTCCTATTAAACACTCATTCCGCGAAGGTATGACAGTGTCGGAGTTCTTCATTGCTACTCACGGTGCTCGTAAAGGTGGAGCAGATACTGCTTTAAAGACTGCGGACTCAGGTTATTTAACTAGAAGATTAGTTGACGTTTCTCAAGACGTTATTGTTAGAGAAGTGGACTGCGGTACTGATCATGGATTTGTCATGAGAGCAATTAAAAACCCAGGCGAAGATAAAGCCTTAGTTAGCTTATATGATAGAATTCGTGGTAGATACGCAATGCATGATATTATCAATCCAAAAACTAAAGAAGTTATCGCTCAAGCAAATACTTTAATTACTAATACCAAGGCTCACGCTATTGAAGATGCAGGTATTGAAGAAGTAGAGATTCGTTCATTATTTGGATGTCAAACTAAAGATGGTGTTTGCGCACATTGTTATGGACGTAACTTAGCAACTGGTAACGAAGTTAATATTGGTGAAGCAGTTGGTATTATGGCTGCCCAATCAATTGGTGAACCAGGTACTCAATTAACGATGAGAACATTCCACTCTGGTGGTGTTGCGGAATCTGATATTACTCAAGGTTTACCTCGTGTTCAAGAATTAGTCGAAGCTCGTAATCCTAAAGGTGAAGCTTTAATATCTGATATTAAAGGTAAGATTACTAAGATTGAAGATCATAATGGTTGCTACTTAATTGAAGTTACTAATGATATTGAATCAAAAGAATATTTAACCACCTTTGGTGCTCGTTTAGCAGTTAAGAAAGGTCAAAGCATCAATAATGGTGAAAGACTCACCACAGGTGCGATTTCTCCTAAGAAATTACTTGATGCATCTGACTTAGTAACTGTTGAAAACTATATGTTAGCAGAGATTCATAAACCATACTGCGCACAAGGTATTGAAATTAACGATAAACACCTTGAAGTTATTATTAAACAAATGCTTTGTAAAGTCTTAGTACTTGATGGTGGAGACACTGATTTATTACCAGGTACTAGAGTCGATGTTAATCGCTATACTGAAGCAAATAGTAATGCTTTAGTAGAAGGTAAACGTCCAGCGATTGCTCGTCCACTCATGTTAGGTATTACTAAATCAGCATTAGAGACTCCAAGTTTCTTATCTGCTGCAAGCTTCCAAGAGACTCCAAGAGTCTTAACTGATGCTGCAATTAAAGGTAAGAAAGATATCTTACACGGCTTAAAAGAAAACGTCATTACTGGTAAATTAATTCCAGCTGGACGTGGATTAAAATCCGTTGAAGATGAAGAGGCAATTGTCTCTAACTTCACAGTTAAAGGTAAACTCGAAGAAATCGACTCCAAATATGTTGGAGTTCACGATTACTCTGAGAACAAATAACTATTAGTTAAAACTAAATGAAGGAACCCAGAAATGGGTTTTTTCATTTTTATTTATATTTATTTATAAATATAGAAAAATAATTCGTGAATTTTTAATAAATTTTAGTAATTAACTAATAGGAGGATTGTATGAAAATATACTTCTCCAAGAAACCTTACCCCCTTGAAAGTAAGGATATGTTATACGCTATGAAAAAGGAGGGCAGTTGCTTGACTCAAGTAATAGTGTTGTTACTTGTGATAGTTATTCTGATCCTAGTGGTTAGGTAATGAAAAAGGGGTGCCCATGCACTCCTTTCACAAATAGCAATTTAAGTATAACATGTTTTATGAGTAAGGGGAACAAATAGTTTCGTCGCCTCGTGGGGGGCGCTTTTATTTTATCTTCATTTTTATCTATATTTATAAATAAATATAAAAAAATAGTTCGTGAATTTTTGCTTATTTTTCGTAATTAAATAATAGGAGGATTTTTTAATGACCGGAAGAAATTTATTAGCAGCATTATCAATTAAATATAAAGGTAACTTTGAATTAATGCTTAAAGCTATAAAAGCAAAAGAGACATTTACAGATGCTCAAATAGAGGATTATCTAAAACAAATTAAATCCAAATTTGTCACTATCTTAGATGATGACTATCCTGAAGTACTTAAAAGAGTCTACATGCCACCTTTAGTCTTATATTATTATGGAGATATTTCTTTATTAAATAGTAAGAATAATTTAGTGGCGGTTATTGGTTCAAGAAATAATTCATTGTATGGAGAGAAAGCCACTAAATTATTTACTAAAGCATTAGTGGATAATAAAAGAATTATTATCGCTGGATTAGCAAGAGGTATAGATTCTATCGCTCATAGAACTTGTATTGAGAATAATGGTAAGACTGTTGCCGTACTAGGTAGTGGAATCGATTGCCCCTACCCACTTCAAAATAAAAAGTTATACGAAGTAATTAAAAAGAATCATTTATTAATTAGTGAATATCCAGGGAATATGGAACCAACAAAAGAAACATTCCCAATGCGCAATAGAATTGTTGCTTCTTTAGCGGATAAGATATTAGTAACTGAAGCATATGCTAACTCTGGAACATGCATTACAGTGATGTATGGATTAACCTTAGGTAAAGACATATTAGCAGTCCCAAATGAAATCTTTAAAGAGAGCGCCACAAATAAAATTATTCAAGATGGTGGATTCTTAGTTGAGACAGTTGACGATGTGATTTTTTTAACTGAAAAGAAAAATTAAGAAAAAAAGTTAAAGAGAATCTTTAAGAGGTAAAAATTATAGTTAAAAAATTGACAAACATAAACATTACGATTATATTAAGAGACATTGCGATTCTAGAAACTCATGAAAATTGTAATTGTTGAATCACCAAATAAGTGTGAGACTATCAAAAAGTACCTGGGCGAAGACTATAAAGTTATCGCGACTAAAGGTCATGTTCGTGATCTAGCTACAACTGGCAAAGCTGGTTTAGGCGTGGATTGTGAGCATTCCTTTAAGCCTACCTATACTATTATTAAAGGTAAGAGAATCTTAGTTAATGAAATTAAAGCTTTAGCGAAGACTGCTGAAGAAGTAATACTTGCAACCGATCCTGATAGAGAAGGAGAGGCTATCGCCTGGCACTTATCAGAATTATTAAACTTAAAGGATAATAATAAACGTCTAGAATTCCATGAAATAACCCGTAATTCTATTACCGAAGCGATTCGTAATCCACGCACCATAGATAAAAATCTAGTTGCCTCACAAGAAGCGCGTCGTATTATTGATAGAATAATAGGGTTTAGATTATCTGATGTATTACAAAGAAAGAATAACTTAAGAAGTGGTGGACGTGTTCAATCCGCAACATTAAAGTTAATTGTTGATCATGAAAGAAAAATAAAAGCCTTTAAACCTGAAGAGTATTGGGATGTTAACGTTAAACTAAAGAAAGGTAATATAGAATTAGATGCTCCCTTATATAAATATAAGGATATAACAATTAATGATAAGAATAGATTAAAGAACAAGCAAGAAGCTGATGAAGTATTAGCCTTAACAGGAGCCTCTTTAAAAATAAAAGAAATTAATAAGACTATCAAAACTGTTAATCCTAAACTACCATTTACCACTGCGAGCCTACAACAAGAAGCGATATCGCGCTTAGGAATGAGCGCAGCACGTGTCTCACGTGTCGCTCAAGAGTTATACGAAGGTATATCTGTTCGTGGCGAGCACGTTGGTTTAATAACCTACATCCGTACTGACTCAACATACTTATCAGATACCTATGTAAGTCACGCTAGAGAGTTTATTAAAGAAAAATTTGGTGAAGAATATATTGGACCTATTAAAGAAACTTCTAGTAAAGGGAAGGCCTTCACGCAAAACGCACATGAAGCTATTAGACCAACATCTAATCACCGTACTCCAAGTAGTGTCCGTCAATATTTAAACAACAATCAATATCGTTTATATGAATTAATTTATAATCGTGCTTTAGCATTCTTAATGACATCTAAGAAAGAAGAATCAACCTCAGTAATTTTTGGCAATGATAATGTCTCTTATAAAGTTAATGGCAATAAAACAATATATCCAGGTTATGAAGTATTAACTGGTAAGAATGATAATAAAGACTTAGGATTTGATCCAAAAGAAGGAGATGAATTCCAAGTTGTTAATAATGAATCTAAGCAAAGCTTTACTCAACCTCCTGCAAGATTAAGTGAAGCAAAAATTATTAAGTTAATGGAAGAAGAAGGTATTGGAAGACCATCTACTTATTCTTCAACTATTACAACATTACAAAATAGATTTTATATTACTAAAGAAAGAAATGTTGTCACTCCAACAGATAAAGGAATCCAAGCAGTAGAATTCCTCGAAGAGAAATTCCCAGATATCGTTGATGTTAAGTTTACTAGTAAATTCGAAAATGAACTTGATACTGTTGAAGAAGGAGAATCTTCACGTACTAAAACCATCAACGAAATCTATATTCCTTTCATGAAAGAATATGATGAAGCCATGAAGATGGTTTTAGGTAACTGTCCTAAATGCGGTGCTCCTTTAGCACGCATTAAGGGAAGATATGGTTCATTCACAGGATGCACTAACTATCCTAACTGTGATTATAAAGTTAAAGAACCTAAATCTACACCTGAATTATTAGATAAGAAATGTCCTAAATGTGGATCTCCTTTAGTGAAACGTACAAATAAAAAAGGTAAATCCTTTATTGCCTGCTCTAATTTCCCTAAATGTCGTTA
>DCIT01000049.1:49575-58769 GCA_002317145.1 Caryophanales bacterium UBA1719 | reverse complement strand
CTGATTGTAAAGATGGTAATCTAGTTATTCGTTCAGGATGGAATAGAGTAAAGAAACAAAAAACCTTTTTCTTAGGATGCACTAACTATCCTAAATGTCGCCATATTGAAGAATATAATCCTGAAAATAACAATAATAACAATATAAATAACAATCAAAACTAATGACTAAAGAATTAGAAGATTTTTTATATTATCTAAAATATCAAAGAAATTTTTCTGATGATACTGTTAACTCATATAAATACGATATTGAGAAATTTTATATTTATATTTCTAAAGAAGGAATTTTATTAGAGGATGTCACTCGTGACAATATTCGTAATTTCTTAACTTTAGAAATTATGAATAATATCACTAAGAACTCTTGTCAAAGAAGAGTAGCATCGCTTCGTCATTTCTATTCTTTCTTAGTGGACTCTAATAAAATTAAAAATAATCCTTTTGAATTTATCAGCGCTCCAAAGAAAGATAAAAAATTACCGGATGTCTTATTTAAAGAACAGATAGAGACATTATTTAATGCAAATAAGACTCGAACAGATGAATTAGCGATAAGAGACCAAGCGATACTAGAATTACTCTATGCAAGTGGTTTACGTGCCTCAGAACTTGTAGATTTAGAGATATCTAATGTTTTCTTAAAAGATCATATGCTTAGAATATTTGGTAAAGAGAGAAAAGAAAGAATGGTGCCATTCTCTAACTCAGCAGAATTTTATTTATCTAAATACATTAAGGATTTACGTATTAAGTTATTGTTAAAAAACTTAATGGGTAAAACCGAAAGACATTTATTTTTAAATAACCAAGGTAAGCAATTAACCACCAGAGGTTTAGAGTATATCTTAAAAGAAATAGAGAAGAAGTGTGGATTACCATTTGCATTACATCCTCATGCTCTTAGACATAGTTTCGCTACACATTTATTAGCAGGTGGAGCAGATTTAAGAGTTATTCAAGAATTATTAGGACACGAAAATATTAATACTACAAGTATCTATACTCATGTCACTGATGAATCAGTTAAAAAAGAATATAACAAAGCTCATCCAAGAGCAGTTAAAAAATAATTAGTAAGAATAAATTCTTTCAGTAGTGCCGTTAACAGAACGGCTTTTTTCGTCTTCTATATAAATAGTAGTTTTCTCATAACGTCTATAGCCATCTGAGTTATAAATTATTTCTTTTTTATTAGAATTACCAACATCATATGTAACAGTTAACTCTTTGCCGTTTATAGAAAATTTACAATCATTATCTTTGTTATATTCCATTTCAAATGTTTCTTCGTTTAATGGAAGAATATATGTACCTTCTATTTCGCTAGTCGTATAAGAATATGATCCGGTTAAATCATATGATCTACCTTCGGTAAATCCTAAGATTATTACCATAGCGAATGCTTTTGCTGAATCACCTACACACTTAGAGAAATCCCATTTAATATCATATTTACTAGGAGTTTTCGCTTCTTCATTTTTATAATTCTCTTTTACAAACTTTAAAACATTTGATCTAGAATTCTTGTTACAACTAGTTAATCCCATTGTTAAGACTATCGCTGGAATAATTAATAAATTTCTATTCATCCTATTTCTCCTTTAATAGTTTACTATAATTTCATTTTAGTTATATTATTATATTTACTATGTAAAATAAAAAAAGGCAGAACTACTGCCTTTTTAATTAAATAAATTTAAATTTAGAAACTGAAATTAAGTTCTAAAGAACCTTTAACGGAATTAGAGTCATCAATTTTAAAATTTTCAACAACTTCTTTGGTTCTATATGGATAGCCATCACTATTATGTGTTAATTCTTCTTTGACTGTTACACCAGAATCTATTTCTTCCCACTTAAGAGTTAATTCCTTACCTTTTAGAACAAAGTTGTAACCACTTGAATATCTGTAAAAGTTGTCTTTGTTTAATGGTGTTGCAACTAATCCAGGATCGCTTTCTTCATAAGAACCTTTTAATTCTTCTGATTTGCCATCAGTTAAAATTACTACTAACGTTCTTGCAATATACTTGCCTGTATCGCCAGTTGAACCGCCAAAATCCCAAGTCGCTTTTGCTTTGGTTATTGTTTTTCTTGCTGAATTTTTATAATTTTCTGTTACAAATTTTAATGCCTCATCTTTTGAAACTGTTTTAGCGCAGCTGGCTAATCCCATGGTAAATACCATAGCTGGTAAAATTAATAAGTTTTTATTCATACATATCCCCCTTAATTATTTTTACTGATTTTTATTGTACTTATTTTGAATTTTTTTTCAACACTCGTTGAATTGAATTACTAGTTTATATAAATATAAAAAATAAAAATAAATAATCTAACAAATTATTTTTTTAATGGTATAATATCCCTCGACTCTATAAATATAGAGAATACACACATCGTGGATTCAGTGCCTAGTCTATTATATTTATATAATAGGGTGATTGTTAGAAGCGATGGAGGAAAAAACAAATAAGGAGACTCAAAATGAGTGAAATCAAAAAAGTAGAGGTTGTTAGTAATGAACAACCAGCAGCAGAACCTGCTAAAGTAGTGGTAGAACACGATACAAGTTTACCAATCATTACAATGAAGAAATGTCTAGAAGCTGGATGCCACTTCGGACATACAACAAGAAAATGGAATCCAAAGATGTCTAAATTCATCTATGGAGCGAGAAATGGTATCTATATCATCGACTTAAATAAAACAGTTGAAAAGATAATTGAAGCGTATATCGCTATGAGAGATATCGTTAGAGAAGGTGGTAAAGTTTTATTTGTTGGAACTAAAGAACAAATTGAACAAAACATCATCGAAGAATCTTTACGTTCAGGATCTTTCTATATTACTCATCGTTGGTTAGGTGGTACCTTAACTAACTTTAAGACTATTCAAGGAAGAATCAGATACTTAAAAGAATTAGAGAGAAAACAAGAAGAAGGATTATTAGATAAATTATCTAAAAAAGAACAAGCTTTAATTAAGAAAGAAAAAGATAAATTATCTTTAAACCTTGAAGGTATTAAAGAAATGAGAAAAATACCTCAAGCCATCTTTATCTCTGATCCAACTGAAGAAGCTAACGCAGTTAAAGAAGCAAAGAAATTAGGAATTAAAATCTTTGGTATTGTCGATACCAATACTGATCCAGATGGAATCGATTATCCAATTCCAGCAAATGATGATGCTGCAAAATCTGTTAAATTAGTCTTAAGCGTAATCGCTGATGCTATTGTTGAAGCAAAAGGTGGAGTTACCATGATTGCTTATACAAAAGATGAAGGCGAAGAAGTCACCATGAAAGATGCTATTAAATGTGCAGATAAAGAAGCAGCAGAAAAATTAGCATTAATCCGTGCAGCAAGAAAAGAAAGACAAGAAAGATTTGAAAAGATGAGACAAGAAAGATTATTAAAAGAGTCTTTTAAACATCGTACTGATAGTGAAGCTCCAGCAACTGAAAAGAAAGCTGAAGATAAAAAACCAGTAGAGAAGAAAGCATCTAAAAAGGAAGCAAAATAATTATGGCAAGCTTAATTGAATTAATTAAAATGCTTCGTGAAAGAACTGGTGCAGGTCTTAATGATTGCAAGAAAGCTCTTGAAACTAATGGTAATGATTTAGATAAAGCTAGTGACTGGTTACGTGAACAAGGCATTGCTAAATCCGCTAAGAAAGCAAATAGAATAGCTGCAGAAGGATTAGCAAACGTTGTTGCTAACGGTAACGATGCCTTAATCGTTGAAGTTAACTGTGAAACAGACTTCGTCGCCAAAGGTGATAAATTTAAGAAATTAGTAGATGATATTACTAATACATTAATATCTAAGAAACCAGCTAATGTTGATGAAGCTAATAAATTATTAACTGCTACATTTGCAGACGCTACAGTCGCTATGGGAGAAAAACTCTCATTACGTAGATTTGAAAATGTTAATAAAAATGCTAACGAAACATTTGGTGCTTATATCCATATGGGTGGTAAGATTGCTACTTTAGTAGTCATCAATAAAGATGATAAAGAATTAGCAGAAAACTTAGCAATGCATATTGCTGCGAATAATCCAACATACATCTGCCCACACTGTGTACCTAAAGAAGTAATTGAGTCAGAAAAGAAAATTGCTTTAGAAGCCGCTAAAGGTGATGAAAAATTAATGAGTAAACCTCAAGCAATCATTGATAAGATTATCGAAGGTAAAGTTCATAAAACTTTATCAGAAGTTATCTTACATGAACAAGCCTTCTTATTAGATGATTCTAAGAAAGTTGAACAAGTCTTAAAAGAGAAAGGTGCTTCAGTAATTAAATTTATCCGTTACCAAGTTGGTGAAGGAATTGAAAAAAGAGTAGATGACTTCGCAGCTGAAGTTATGGCTCAAGCAAAATAAATAATATTTAAATTAATAAAAGAGATTTTCGAAAGAGGATCTCTTTTCAATTGCCTTCAAATTACAAGCGACTGAAATTAAATTAATATAAAAATAATGCCTTTGTTTAACGAGATTTCACTTTTAAAATGCAACTTCTTAAGAAACTCTTTATATCTTCAATATACTTATCTTCGTAATAATTAATTAAAAGTTTTTTAAATTTATTAATTTTTGCATAATCGATAACAAGTAAACCTAATCCTTTAGAAATTAAATAATGGTTTGCGAATATTACTGCGGTTCTTTTGTTTCCATCATTAAATATTTGTGTTTTCATTACATATAAGCAAAGTTCTATAGCTTTATCTATATCTTTAGTCTTGCTGTTTAATATGTTATCTATTTTTTCTTTTACTTTAAATTCCATCGGAATAGGCGGAATATAGTTTGTTCCTCCTATAGTAACAGGGAAGCTTCTTATTCTTCCTCCATCAAGATAAAATCCTTCGTTAATTATTTTTGCTATATAACTTGAAAGATAATAATCAGTTTTTGATGTTGCGACATCTTTATCTAATATAAACTCCCATGCATGTTTTAAATTTAATATTTTTTGAACATCTTCTGCTTTAACATTATTTACTTTTCCGTTATCAATGATGGCTTCAGTATCAGGGAAAGTAGTTGCGATTCCTTCTAATACAGCTTGATCATAGATAATGTTCTTCATATTAGATTTAGCAAATTCAATATTAAGAATGATTCTCTTATCTAATTTATTTTCTATATATCCTAGTAAAACTAATTCTTTATTAATATTTCTAATTTCCTTTTTTAACTTCTTTGCTTCAAAATTATTTTTTAAAAGTTGGTTATATAGTGTTTCATTAAACTCACCTACATAAGTAGAAGTTATTTTAGTTAATACTCGTTTTCTTATATATATGTATTTTTTGTTAGAGACTATTTTTATTTCTGGTGTTCCATCGTAAGGAAAAAGATTGATTGTGGCTTGTAATTCTGCTCTTTTGCTTAGCAATTCTTGCATTTTTTCATATTTAACCATAAATACTCCTTAGGGAACAAACTAATTTGATTTTAATATAAATGTTCCCTAAAAGCAAGAAATTATAAAAACAATTTAAATATGTGTTGAATAATTATTTATATTTAACTTTTTTATGATCAATTAAGATATGTTTATCTTTATCTTCAACATCTAATCCAATAGTGCCACCTGGATTCATAATTCCTTTAGGATCAAAGTAATTCTTTAAGGCTTTAAATGTTCCAAATTCAGTTTTACCAATATAACCTTCTAACCAAGGTCCGAACATTTTGCCAATACCATGGTGATGGCTCATAGCCGCACCAGATTTTTGAATAGCATCAAGAATTGATGCATGGTATGTTCTAAATTCTTCTGGATCAGACATCTTACATATAAATATGAAGTATAAGTTTGCACCTTGTGGATAAGCATGCGATAAGTGAGTGATACAAATAGTATCTGGTCTACTAACACAAACTTTTCTAACATCTTGATGGACTTGTTCCATATTTGACCAGTTAACTGTGCATTCCATAGTATCGATAACCACACCATAATCTTGTAAGGTATCTCTTAAGAATGGATCAGAGAAACGTCCATGTTCCCAACCTTTGCAGACATATCCAGTTAAAGATACTCCTTTATATTTATGAGCAATCTTTTTAATCTTACGATAGACGTTTTTAGTAAATCCTTTTTCTCCATCAGTAAATCCTAAGAATAAGCATTCTTCTTTAGGTTTACAACCTTTAAGTGCTAATAACTTCTCTAATGGAGTGTCATTAATTCCATATAACTCCATCATGTATTCTGTTTCGTATTGATCAGATAATCTAAAGACAGAAGAGAAACCACATTCACATTGCATCATCTCTCTAGCCGCTTGCATAGCAATATCCCAGTTTTTAAACATAAATGAGAATCTATGTCTATTCTCTGGCATATATCTAAATACTCTTAGAGTTACTTCAGTTAGAACTCCAAATGTTCCTTCGCTTCCCATCATGATTTGATTTAGTGATGGTCCTGTAGCTTCACGAGGATAATGTGATGTTACTACCTTACCTATTGGAGTAGCGTATTTTTGAGATATAACAATATCTTCTATCTTTCCATAATAAGTTGAGTTTTGACCAGCGCCACGAGTGACAACCCATCCACCAACAGATGAATATTCAAATGATTGAGGGAAGTGTCCACCGGTATAGTTTCTTTTTGCATTTAATTCTTTAATAGCGTTATTTAATATCTCTTCATATCGAGGGCCAGACATACCAGCTTGAACGGTAATAGTTTGATCTACTTCATTAAAGGATATAACTTTATTAAAGCGTAATCTCATATCTAAAGATATACCACCTTTAATAGGTTCAACACCTCTAGTGACAGAACTACCTCCACCATAAACATATAATGGGATATTATGATCATTACAATATTTAACTATTTCTTCTATTTGCGATGATTCACTTGGATAGATAACACAATCAGGAACATTCTTAAATATCTTATGTCTAGCACGCATGATATCATACATGGTTTTACCATACGCGACAGATGCTCTAGAATAATCATCTGTTCTTACATAAGATTCACCAACTACTTGTTTAAAGAAATTAATATCTTCTTCTTTTAATTTAATTGGACAATCAACTAATTTAACTTCATCAGTACCTAAATCTTCTGTAAAGTTTTTAAAATCATCATCAGTGAGATGGAATGCATCTTTAAGCATTTTATACATTCTTTCTTTAGGTGGCTTAATTTGATCATAAGGTCCCCATTTAAAGATTGAGCGATATGACTTATCACTATACTTTTCGTTGAACCATTTTGGTTCGAATCCTTCATACTTTTTAGACATGTTTTAAATCCTCCTTATTTCATATCTTCCGTGGTTATGATATCCACATCAGTATTTAATACATTTTTAATTACTATTGATCCAATAGATAATTTCTCTTTAATAGTAATTTTGTTTAGTTCTTTCATTAAATCCATTATTAATTTCTTATCTATTTCTTTATTAGTCTTCACCGATATTACGTTATATCCTGGGACAGTAGTTTTTACTAATGAACATACTGTTCTTTTAGGACATGTTAATTCATTTTTAGCAAATATCGCTCCTCTAGGACATTTATTACCAGTTACTTCTAAAGTTTTCTCATCAATAGTTAATAAACATCCATTTGGACATGTGGTGCAAGTAAATTGTTTCATCTTTTTTCCTCCACAGCAAACTTAAGATCTTTAACATCTTTAGGTAAAGAAATAATTACTCTTTCCATCTCTGGAGGCTTTACTACAGGATAGAATTTAGTAAATATTGTTTTCCCGTTTGAATAAACATTTAAATTAACATTCTTCATTATCTTGTTACTTCTAAAATAGAAAACAATATTTTCTAAATTAGATTTAATGTTAATGGCGTTAGGGACTAAATAAAGCATATTTTCATTCGTGTTTATATAGATTAATTCTTTTTCAGTGATTGAATCAGAAGATGCACTACGTCCAGCAATCTCTCCAGATTCAGAAACATAATCGACTAAATCATTAACATGCATTGCATTGCCGCATGAATAAACATTTCTAATTGCTGTCTCTAAGTTTTGATCTACGATAGGACCTTTAGATTTATTTGAAATAGTAATATCTAAAGACTCCGCTAATTCATTTTCAGGGATTAATCCAACAGAAAGAATTAGACTATCACATTTAATTCTTTGCTCAGTTCCTTTAATAGGACACATGCAATTATCTACTTTAGCGATTTCAATTTCTTCTAAACGATTTTGTCCGAATACTTTAGTAACAGTAGTGGACAAATGTAATGGAATATTAAAGTCATCAAGACACTGCGCTAAGTTTCTTGCTAATCCACTTGGAGTAGGTTTAGCTTCATATACTCCCAAGACTTTACCACCTTCTAAAGTAATACGTCTTGCCATGATTAATCCAATATCGCCACTACCTAAAATAACAAATGTTTTACCAGGTAATTTACCTAATATATTTATATAATATTGTGCTTGTCCAGCAGTCATAACTCCAGCAGGATTAGTACCATTAATTAATACTTGGCGAGATGTTCTCTCGCGACATCCTGTCGCAAGAATAATCTTCTTAGTATTAATTAATTCAACTCCCTCTTTATTAACAATATGTAAGATAAATCCTTCATTTACTTTTTCTATTTTAGTAACAAACGTTAAAGTAGAAATAGTAACAGTAGTGGACTCTAAAGCTTTAATCTCTCTATAAGCATATTCAGGTCCAGATAATTTTTCTTTATAGCGATGTAATCCAAATCCATCATGGATACATTGTTTTAAGATACCACCTAGTTTATCTTCTCTTTCGATTAATAAGACTTTCTTGTTATTAGAGGCTGCTACTTTAGCAGAGGCTAGTCCAGCAGGACCTCCTCCAATAACGACTATATCAAATTCTCTTGTTTTCATTTTAAGTCTCCTTTGATATCACTTACTAAGATATGTCCATCTCCTTTCTTTAGGACATCTTCTAATTTAATATTCTTTTCTTTTGCTAATAAAGTAACGATATGTTCTTGACAGAATCCACCTTGACATCTACCCATACCAGCTCTAACTCTTCTTTTAATTCCATCAATAGTAGTAGCAGGTAATGTACTATGAATAGCATCTAATATTTCTCCTTTAGATATCTCTTCACATCGACATATTATTTCTCCATAATTAGGATTCTTTTTAATTAATTCATCTCTTTCTTTATCTGATA
>DCIT01000049.1:20738-49455 GCA_002317145.1 Caryophanales bacterium UBA1719 | reverse complement strand
GCTGGAGCGCATGTTAATCCTGGAGATTGAATACCAGCGGCATGAACAATGTTATTAACCCATTTACCTTTTTGAATAATAAAGTCTTCTTCATATGTTGCGGCTCTTACACCAGCGAAATAAGTAATAATATCTCCTTTATTTATTTTTTTATAAACTTCTTTTTGTTTATTAAAAATATTATTAATAGAAGATATCGAAGTAGAGAAATCTTCTTTATATGGTTGTTCAATGGCATCTGGTCCAATTAAAGTATTTTGATCTACTGTTTGAACTACTCCTCCACCTTTAGAGTGTGATTTACCTCCGTGCGATCCTATATGTAATACTGAGACAGATGCTCTAGATAAATATTTAAAGGTTTTCTTATCTAAGATGGCATCTAATCCTTTACGAGGATGAATAGAGAAGAAGTGATCATTAGCAAGTTTAGCAATATCTTCCGCAAATGTACCAGCAGCATTAATAACTACTTTAGGATAAATAGTTCCTCTATTAGTCTCTACTGATTCAATATGATTATTCTTAACATTTATTTTTTGACAATAAGTATTTAAAGAGACTTCTGCTCCATTAGTGATAGCGTTCTCCGCTAAAGCAATAGTTAAACCATATGGATTAACTTCTCCAGCATCATGGAATATTACTCCATAAACAACGTTATCTCCTAAATTAGGTTCATATTCATGTATTTTCTTTTTATTACAGAACTCAATATGCTTTAATCCATTCTTAAACATCTTGTATTTAAGATAAAGTCTCACTAATGGGATAAGTTTCTTTTCAGTTAAAGCGATACCTTGTCTAGTTCTTAAGAATTCAACATCTAAGTCTTTGCACATAGTTTCATAGACTAATTGACTACGTTTTAAGTAATGTAATTTTAAATCTTTAGATTTTAAATCTAATCCTACATGGACATTACCATCATTTCTACTTGAGGCATGCATGGCGACATCTTCTTCTTTATCAATTAATAAACTAGATAATTTATATTTAGATAATTCTCTAAGAATTGCGCATCCTGTTACTCCACCTCCAATAACTAAGACATCAACCTTTTTATTATTTAGTTTATTATCTTTTATAGAAGGAGTTCTTGTCGGAATATCCTTTAATCCTTTAACAGTAATATTATTAACAATATGCGTAAATAATTTAGATTTACTAGCGATAAATCCAATATCTACTTTCTTTAAATATTCATTTACTTCACCAGTTAAATAAGCAATATCATCTCGACTAGTGACATTAATACCTTCATATTTTTTAGATATTATTTTCTTTAGTTTATCAACTGTATTCATTTTATAAACTCCTTTAATAAATTCTTAATCTTATCTTGATCAACTTTATTCTCTAATTTCAAAACTTCTTGAGATATCATTCCATCGACTATCATCATTAATAAAGATGCAAAAGAATTAGAATCCTTAACATTAGGGAATACTTGTTTAATACCAATATTAAGATTCTCTCTCCAATATTTATATAAATTAGAGTATTTATTTAATAACTTCTTATTTCCACCTATACATTCATTTAATAAAAATAAATGGAGTTTCGCTCGATCAAATAACTTAACTCCTTTATAAAAGATAACATCTAGGAATCGATCTGGAGTTAAATCGTCTTTATGACGTTTTAACCAAGAGAAATAGTCTTTATCTAATCTATCTAGATATAGACTAGCTAGATCGATTACTAGTTCATCTTTAGAGTTATAGTGATAGTAGAGAGTTCCTAAAGATATGTTTGCTTTTCTTGCGATATCTCTTAAAGAAAAATCTTTAATTCCATCTGTTTGAATAATTTCTTCAACAGACTTTAGGATTTTTTCTTTAGTGTTAAAGTCTAACTTCTTGGCCATATAATCTCGGTCGGTTGTACGACTTAATTATACCATATTATTTTTTAATAAAAAGAATTCTTCTTTTAATTAAGGTTATGGTAAAATTTAACTAATGGAAATCAAATATATAATGACAATTGATTTTGGAACTCAATCAGTGAGAGCCGGGATTATTGATTCTACAGGCAATATCATTGCCATGAAGAAAGAAAAATATGAACCACCATATTTTTCCAAGAAACCAGGTTATGCTGAGCAAGAACCTGAGAAATATTATGAATACTTATGTAAGGCTTCTAAAGCTTTATGGGATGAGAATAAATCCTATAAAGATAAAGTAATCGGAGTAGCGATTACTTCCTTTAGAGATACAGCGGTGATGTGTGATGAAAACATGAAACCACTTAGACCAGCGATTATCTGGTTAGATCAAAGAAGAGCGTTAGGTAAAGAAAAATTACCAACTATCTCTAAAGTATTATTTAAATTAGTAGGTATGAATAATACTATTAAATTAAATAGAGAAAGAACTCCTGCCCATTGGGTAAAAGAAAATGAACCAGAGATATGGAATAAAGTAAAAAGATATATGACTATCTCTACTTATATTACTTATAAAGTAATAGGAGAGTATAAAGATAGTATCGCTAACTACGCTGGACACTTCCCAACAGATTTTAAAAATAGAAGATTTTATCCTGATGGACATTTCCAAGGATGCATCTTTGGTATCCCACATAGTATGTTACCTACTATAGTAGATGTCGGACATGTTATGGGTAAAGTAACAAAGAAGTGTTCTAAAGAAACAGGTATTCCAGAAGGATTAAATTGTTATTCAATTGGAAGCGATAAATCATGTGAGACATTAGGTGTTGGAGCAATGGAAAAAGGAGTCGCTGCAATTAGCTGCGGAACGGCTTCTTCAATTGAAATAACATCTAAGAAATTCTGTCATCCTTCTAAATTCTTACCATCATATCCTTCGGTTATTGATGGATACTATAACTGTGAAGTTCAAGTATATAGAGGATATTGGATGCTTGGTTGGTTTGCATCGCAATTTGCACAAAGAGAAAAGAATGAAGCAGAGAAAACTGGTATCTGTATAGAAGAATTATTAAATAGAAAATTAAAAGAAGTACCTCCAGGAAGTAATGGATTAGTCCTTCAACCATATTGGGGACCAGGACTATCTCGTCCATTATCTCGTGGAGCGGTTATTGGTTTTAGTGATACTCATACTAAATCACATTTATATCGTTCAATTATTGAAGGTATTGATTATGAACTTAAAGAAGGCTTAATTGGTATGGAGAAATCCTCTAGAGTTAAGACTAAAGAATTAAGAATATCTGGTGGAGGATCTCAACAAGATGAGATTTGTCAAATTGCAGCTGATATCTTTGATTTACCTACATCAAGAGTTCAAACGTTTGAGACTACTTCATTAGGTGCTGCTATGGCTGGATTTATTGGTGCAGGAGTATTCTCTAACTATAAAGAAGCTACTGATAGTATGATTCATGTTTCTAAAACATTTGAACCTAATAAGAAAAATGCTAAGAAATATAAATATTTATTTGAACATTGCTACTGCAAGATGTATCCAGCATTAAAGAATATATATAAAGATATAAAGTTAAACGAAGATGATTTGAATGAGGAGGTAAATTAATTTTATGAAAAAGAACTTAGTCAAATTCATGCTAGCCCCTATGGGAGCGCTACTTTGTAGTAGCTGTGGATTTAACATCGTATTAGATGGTAAATGCACAGTCACCTATAAGAACTATAATGGTGATGTCTTATATACTCAAAAAGTAGATGTAGGTGGAGATGCTTCTTATAAAGGTAATGTTCCTGTTAAACCTATTGTAGGTAAAGAAGCAGCGAACGTATTTATTGGTTGGGATAAACCATTAACTAATGTTAGAAGAAATCAAGATATGATCGCTCAATTTAAGACCTTAGATAAAATCATTGATAAAGATAGAGATGGTATTCCTGAAGGTATTGATACAAATGATGATCCAACTAAAAATGGTAACTATTTTGAAGTAGGTGCTAAATCATATGTATATTTAGATACAAATATTACTATTGATTTTAGTAAGTTTTTAGAACCAAACGCGAACATGAACTATGATAATGAAATCGCTAAGTTAGGTTTGTTCTTATCAAACCCTAAAGTTGATTTTAAGGATGGGTTATTTGATGAGAAAGTTTATGGTGGAAGAGAGAACGCGATATATTCAAGATTAGGATGTGATGATTTTCATCATTTTGATTTCTGCGATGAAGCAAGAGATACGTATAAATATGATAAATACGATACAACTAGCGGATGTTATGCTCATAAATATCTTTATAACACAGATGGTTCTATCGCTAAAGATTTAATCATTATTGCTTTTGATGGTACTCATGGTAGCGAGAGATGGTCTAGTAACTTTGATGTTGGTGACGATTCTGAATATTATTATAGTAAAACTGGCGGTGAAGGTTCACATCCTGAATGGACAGATACTAACTTTCATAAAGGCTTTTATGTTGCTGCTAAACGCGTTCTTAACGACACAGCAGATGGCGGGACAAAAGAGGGACCTGTTAAATTCTTAAAATATATTGATGAACACAGTTCAAAAAGTAATGGTGAACCAATAATCTTTGTTACTGGTCACTCTAGAGGTGGAGCAATTGCTACGTTAGTAGGCGATTATTTAGAAAGACAATATACAATTGATACTGAAAAAAAATGTATTCCATTTACATATGCATTTGCATCTCCATCAGTTTGGGGCGCAGGTAAAAGTAAACCTAATCTTCAAACAGTACATAATGTAATTAATAATGATGATATAGTTACAAAAGTTCCGTTTAGTGAATGGGGATTTGAAAGATTAGGCAAAGAAGATGTAAATGAGACTGTCTATGAATCTTATTATGATTTATATAATAAAAACAAAGACGGAAGAATCTATCAACGTGTAGAACATCCTGAGTCAATATTCGCAAATCTTGGATGCAAAGGTAGAAAAGAAATTTATAATTTCAATGTTGAAGGCGATAAACAAAGATATATGTCTAACATCGCACTAGATAGTTTTAAAACTAAAGATGAAGCTGAAAAGAAAAAGGAAGAATTAAAGAAACCTTATGCAGAACAATTCGGAGAGTTTTTTAACTATATTAATTTAGAAGTTGTAGAATATGAATTCTTTGGTACTAAATATTATGATGTATATTCTAATTGTTGTTTAGGTACGTTTACTTCTTTAATCGGATACGTTATGACTAGTGATAAACAAGTTATGGATAATTTAGCTGCTTTGATACCATTAATTAGCAATACAAAAATCATAGAATTTGCAGTATCCTTAGGTGCTAACATAGCAGCAGGAGGAACTGACACAGTCGCTCTTCCACATGACTATGGAGCATATCAAATAATCCTAAGAGAATATAAAGAACCTGCTAAGTAAGAGTAAATTAAAATGGAGAGGAACTAACCTCTCCATTTTTTTTATTGTTTATTAATTACTTTATCTTCTCAAAATCAGATGCACCATGTTTACATATAGGACATATGAAATCAGGAGGTAATACTTCTCCTTCATAGACATATCCACATATTTTACATACCCATCCTTTTTTAGCGGTAGTTTTAGGCTTTATATTATCTTGATAATAAGCATATGTTACTGACGGGACTGAAGATATTACTCTAGCTTCAGTGATATCACATATAAACATACCATGAGTACCTAGATCAACATATTGAGTAACTTTTAAAGACATGAAACCATTAATATAATTAGGAAGTATCGCTAGGTTATTTTTACTTCTTAATGGTTTCTCATAGTCTTTAAACTTATCAACATTTCTTCCTGATTGAAATCCAAAGTTTTGGAATACTTTAAATGGAGTATCAGTAGTTAAGAAATTAACATTCATGATTCCTGTTTGTTTAATGATGTGATGAGAGTAATTATCTTTATTAATAGTTACTGATACTCTATTAGGAGTATTAGTGACTTGACTAACAGTATTAACTATTAATCCATTGTCTTTATTATTCTCATCTTTAGATGTAACAACATATAAACCATATCCAATCTTAAATAATGCTGAATAATCAGTTTTATGTTCTTTAGTATCTACTCTTAATTGATATTCTTCACTTAATTCATTCGCGAGTTTATTTAACTTATCAGTAGACTCTTTATTTAAGTTAGACAATATAGTGACATTATTTTCTAGATAAGTAATATTCACTAATTTAGACATCATATTCTTCATAGTGGAGATTGCCATAGGTGCCCATGTACCATTTTCTATAAAGGCTACTTTTCTATTCTTATATCCACGTTCTACTAAATGATTAATAAATTCTCTCATGAACGGGAATATCTCTGAATTATAAGTAGTGGTGGCTAAGACTAATTTATTATATCTAAAGGCATCTTCTACACATTCAGCCATATCACTTCTAGCTAAATCATTAACCACAACTTTAGGACATCCATTCGCTTTAAGTTTTTCTGCTAATAACTCAACAGCTTTTTTAGTATGACCATATACAGAGGTATAACAAATACATATACCTTCTTCTTCAGGACGATAAGCACTCCAAGTATCATATAAATTAATATAGTAACCTAGATTATCTTTTAAGATTGGTCCATGTAATGGACAAATAATCTTAATATCTAAAGTTGAAGCTTTCTTTAATAAAGCTTGAACTTGTAAACCATATTTACCAACAATACCAATATAGTATCTACGTGCTTCACACGCCCAATCTTCATTAACATCTAAGGCTCCAAATTTACCAAATCCATCAGCAGAGAATAATACTTTATCAGTCTCATCATAAGTTACCATAACCTCTGGCCAATGGACCATAGGAGCAGCAACAAAATGTAAGATATGTTTTCCTAAATTAAGAGTATCGCCTTCTTTAATAACTACTTGTTTATCTTTAAAATCATCACCAAAGAATTGATTCATCATTTTAAAGGCTTTATCACTAGAGACAATCTTAGTATTAGGATAAGCTTTAATAAAATTAACAATGTTCGCTGAGTGATCAGGTTCCATGTGTTGGATAACTAAATAATCAGGTTTCTTACCATTTAAAGCTTTATTTAAATTATCTAACCATTCATGGGTAAAGTTTCTATCAACTGTATCCATGACTGCGATTTTATTATCTAAAATGACATATGAGTTATATGCCATTCCGTTTGGGACAACATATTGTCCCTCAAAAAGATCTATATTGTGATCATTAACTCCAATATAGACAATATCATTAGTAATTTTCATATTATTCAATCTTAGTAAAGTTTTCTTTGCCTAATCCACAGGTAGGGCAAGTCCAATCAGAAGGTAACTCATCAAATTTCTTGCCTTCTTTTTCTTCATCATAGATGTATCCACATACGCATTGATATTTCATAATATTAATCTCCTTTTTATTATTTATTTAAGAATGCTTTTAAAGCATCATCACATTTATCTATTTGTTGGCCTTTATAGGCAAAGCCACCACGAACATCTGCTTCTTTTAAAGCATTTCTTAATTCTAGTTCACTAATTCCAAAGGCTCCTTCTTCGTTAGTGCAGAATGGGATGACTACTTTACCTTTTAAATTATTATATTTACGAATAAATGTTGCTATTATTCTAGGATATCCTCTCCACCAGATAGGAAATCCTAAATAAATAGTGTCATAGTTATCTAAATTATCTTTTGGATTTTTAAATTCAACACTAGAGTTATTTTCATACTCTTCTCTAGCTCTAGATACACAATCTTTATAGCCAAATGGATATTCATTAACTGGATTTAATTTATATAATTCTGAGTTAGTGAGTTTAGCAATCTTCTCTGCTAATATCTCAGTAAATCCTTTTCTAATGATCTCTTTTTCTCCATTAACCATGTTCTCACCAGTGTGTGAGAAATATACTACTAATCCTTTCATATTATTTATTACTCCATAAACTATGTAAGTTACAATAAGCATAAGCTTTTATAACTTCATCGTTATCACATAAACTAAAGCATGCTTCTGGTTTATCACCTGGTTTTAATGCTTTTCTTTGATTACCTAGTTTAGTCTCTAAGGCAATCCACTCAATATAGTGAGCATCTACCATAGGATGTTCAACTGATCCTACTTTAACAATTACTTTATTATTCTCTTTAGTAATTACTGGTACATGTTTTTCAATAGCAGCATCAGTAGAAGAAGGAATAATCTCACTCATAGGTTCTCCACAACAAATAACTGGAACATTAGTGTTTTTAACTTTCGCAATTATCTGTCCGCAGTGTTTACAACGATAAAATTTCATTTCCATTAAATATATCTCCTTATATTTATATATACTTATTATGATTTTATCATTATCTACATATATATGTATTAAATATGCTTAATGAATTATTGAAATTAAGCAATATATAAATAAATTATGTATACTATTTATTAGTAAATAGGTGGAAAATAATGAAATTTAAACGTATCTTAATTAAGATTTCAGGCGAAGCCTTAGCAGATGAAAAGAATCATCTTATTTTAGATAAGAAGAAATTAAATAACATTGCGAATGTTATTAAAATGATTCATAAAGAAGGCACTCAAGTAGGAATAGTTGTTGGTGCTGGTAATATCTGGAGAGGTAAGTTATCTAAGACTATTAATATTGATCAAGCAACTGGTGATTATATGGGTATGATCGCGACTATTATTAATGCTACTGCATTATCTAACTCAATAGAAAAGACTGGATTAGTATGTCGAGTTATGTCTTCAGTAGAAGTTAAAAGTGTTGCAGAACCATATTTAAGATTAAAAGCTATCGCTCACTTAGAAGCAGGTAAAGTTGTTATATTCGCAGGTGGTACAGGTAATCCATATTTTACTACTGATACCGCCGCAGCTTTAAGAGCGACGGAGATTAATGCTGAAGCAATATTTATGGCAAAGAATGGAGTGGATGGAGTCTATGACTCTGATCCTAGAGTTAATAAGAAAGCTAAATTAATTAAAAAGATATCATTCCAAGAAGTTGTTAATAGAAAATTAGGAGTGATGGATTTAACAGCCATAACTACGTTAATGACTAATAACAAGAATATAAAGATATGTGTATTCTCTATGGATAAACCAGAAAACTTTATTAAAGCATTACACGGTAAAGAAATTGGAACTTTAATGTCTAATAAATAATATATAGGGAGATAAATAATTATGAAACTTACTAATGTTTTCAAGACCTGTTTCTTTGGATCAATTGCAGCTATGAGCATGCAAGGGTGTGGATACTCTTATGTTTATACTATTACATTTGATACTGATGGTGGTTCAACTATTGAACCAATAAAACTACGTTCTACTGATGTATTAAATAAACCTACAGATCCAACTAAACCTAATTCCAAATTATATCGTTGGTGTATTGATTCTGAAAAGACTAAAGAATTTGATGGATTTGGTAAGACCGTTGATAAAAGTTTTACTTTGTATGCACATTATGGCATTGAGAATGGTATTAAGGCTGGTCAAGTAGCAAAAACTTTTAAAGTTGGCGAATCAATTAAAAAAAGTGATATTAGTGTTCTTAAAACATTTACGTTAGGTGATCCAGATGTATTAAAAGATGATGAGTGGACATGTGACGATTTAAAAAACGGATCATATGAATTTAGTTATACTGATATATTTGAAGGCGGTGTTTATAAGGATGGCCATAAATTTAAAATTTCTTATAAGAATTTTAACTGTGATTTAATTGTTTTGCCATTTATTGCGGACACAAAATTTGATATACAATATGTTAATTTATTAATCGATGATACAAACCAACATGTTGTTAATTATAGCGGAACTGCTACAAGCTTTGTATCATCTTCATCTGAAAAATTAATTATTGATTCAACTTCAAATGTTAATGGTAATAAAGAGATAAAATATCATTTAGGCACTAGCGAAATTACTAAAGATGATCAATTGTTTATCGAAGCTAAAGATAGCAATGGCGCCATCATTGATTATGTGATGATTCAGATATTTGATAATACTGAAAAATCGTTAGAATTTGTTTTAAATGCCGATAATAATAGTTATGGAGTGTGTTGCGCTCTATCGAAGGATAAAAGAAAAACCTGGGAGGCAAATAAAGGAACGTTAATAATACCTACTTATTATGATAATAAACCCGTTACTTCTATTATTAAAAAACCTGGAACATCTGGTGGATTACAAGGGTTTTATGGGTGTACAAGTATTGTTTCTATAGAATTACCTGAAACATTAACTGATTTATGTGATTATTCTTTTACGGAATGTAGAAAACTTGAAAAAGTTTGGTTATCATCCGCTATGAGTAGTATTGGCAAAAATGCATTTATGAATTGCGAAAATTTAGTTAGTACCCCTTTTACTCAACTTAACAATTTAATAACGATTGATGATTATGCGTTTTGCGGATGTAAAAGTTTAACTTCAATAAAATTTCCTAACTCTCTTATTAAAATAGGGAATAATAGTTTCGATAATTGTGTATCTTTAACTAAGATAATTGTAAGTACTGATTCAAATTTAACAACTATTGGACAACTTGCATTCCAAAATGTTAATTCAGCTTTGATAAACGAAGAAGAAAAAGCAAAATATTTGATTGCGTATGATGAAAATGACAAAGCTAATACACATTTTTGCTTAACTGAAGTTAAGAGCGATCCTAATATTACGACCTATGATGTCAATGAAGAATGTTACATTGTTTCACCATCTACTCCTACTCGTAACAAATATCTTGAAACAATTAATATAAATAAACGAGTAACGGCTATCGGAGATTATTCGTTCTATGAATGGCCTGCAATTAAAAATGTTAATTTTGCTGAAGGATGTGAATTGTTAGGTATAGGCACTAGAGCGTTTAGCAGTAACAATAGTTCTCAATGTCCAAAAATAGCAGAAATTACAATCCCAGAAAAAGTCGTTTATCTTGGAAGTAATTTACTTGATATTTTTGAACGTAATACAAAAAAAGTGAATTTCACAAAGCCTGAAGGCTGGTCTACTTATGATAAAGACGGCAAACTTGTTGAATTTACTAAAGAAGATTTATCGAATCCAGAAAATGCAGCAAAATTTTTACTAAGTAATTCTACTAACCCATGGACCAGAACAGATAGTTTAATATAAAAAAATAAGGAGATTAATTATGGATGAATTAACACTACAAACAAAAGAGAGATTAGATAAATCTATTCAAAGTCTAAAAGATAACTTTGTTACTCTTAGAACTGGAAGAGCTAATCCTAATATGCTTGATAAAGTTCAAGCAGACTATTACGGAGATAAGATGCCTATTAATCAAATAGCCGCTATTACATCTCCTGAACCTAGACAAATACTAGTCAAACCATATGATAAGAATGATGTTAAAGCTATTGTTGCAGCAATAAACGCTGCTAACTTAGGAGTAACTCCTACTGTTGATGGTGATCAAATTAGAATCACTGTCGCTGCTTTAACAGAAGACTTAAGAAAAGATATTGTTAAGAAAGCTAAAGCGATGAGTGAAGATGCTAAAGTAGCTATTAGAAATATTCGTAGAGAATACTTTGATTTCTTAAAAGATGATGATTCTTATTCTGATGATTTAAAGAAAAGAATCCAAGACGAAATTCAAAAGATAGTAGATGAAGCAAATAAGAATGTTGATTCCTTATTTGCCGCTAAAGAAAAAGAAATTCTTACAATTTAATGTAAATTAAATTATAATAATTGAGATATAAAAATAAATAGCGAGGTTATTTATGAAACAAAAAGAAAAGAAAGAAGGATTAAGAGGACAATTATCTACCTTTATTCCTGAATGTGTATTAGTTGTATTAGGATTAACATTTGTCGGCTTAATGGTTTATAACTATATTCCAGGACATAACTTCATCCATAACACAATTGATTTTGGTATTGAAGGTAAGTTAGCAAACTTTGTTGTCTTAGTATTATCTTGTTCAATCGTTATCGCTGCTGGTGTTGCTATGATGGCAGTATCAATTGTTGGTAGCAAGAAAGATGATATTAAATGGCCTCATCATATTTCCTTTATCACAAGCTTTGTCTTTGTGACTAGCGGTATTGTTTGCTTATCACTCTCATTACTTGTTTGATAATTAAATAATAAATTTTATAAAGAGAGCATAACAATTGCTCTCTTTTATTTTATTTGTGTTATACTCTATGAGTATAAATGTTGGAGGTCTATCATGTTTAGATTTTTGAAAAGACTAAAAGAACAATGGTGGCTTGTTGCTTTAATAGTTATTTTAACTTGTGCACAAGTTTGCTTTGATTTTATGTTGCCTTCTTTAATGGGTGACATCATTAAGGAGATTAACGTTAAGAGTGGACAAACGATTGTGATGCAAAACATATTCACAACATCCATTTATATGTTAGTTATAGCTTTATCTAGTGGATTATGTGCTATTGCTATATCGATCTTAGCATCTAAAGTTACAAGTAGAATGATGGCGAGAGTTCGTTATGAATTATATTCTAAGATCTCTAGTTTCTCTGCTCATGAAATGAATGGATTCTCTACTTCAAGTTTAATTACTAGAACAACAAATGATATTACTAACATTTCTAATACATACGTTCTATTCTTTAGATTTATTTTATATGGACCATTACTTGCTGTAGGAGCATTTGTCTTCTTAGCAATTAAAAATTCTCAATGGCAATTTATGGTTTCTATTGCTGGTGCTGTTTTAATCTTAGGATTAGCAATCTTTGCGATAGTTCGTATATGCGTTCCTAAGTTTGATATTATCCAAACTAAGATTGATAAAGTTAACTTAGTTACTAAAGAAAACCTTGAAGGTCTTAGAGTAGTAAGAGCATATAATGCTGAAAGTTATCAAAAGAATAAATTCTCTAATATTAACGATTCATTAACTAAAGATGATAAGTTAGCAAATAGAGTCCTAGGTGCGTTCTTCCCTGTAATTCAATTAGTTATTGGTTTATTAATGATTACTATTACATTAATATCCTCTAAGTTAATTGAAAAAGGAACTATACCTTATGATCAAATGACTGTTGTTATTCAGTTTGCGACATTACTTTTAACTGGATTTGTATTAATGGTCTTATTAGTTGTTTATATACCACGTGCCTCTACATGTGCTAAACGTATTAATGAAGTATTAGATTCTCCTATCTTAGTTAAAGATAACGCTAAGAGTGATAGATATAATGAAGTTGGTACTGTTGAATTTAAAGATGTTAGCTTTACCTATCCAGGAGGAGATGCTCCTAGCTTAGATAAGATATCCTTTAAAGTTAATAAAGGAGAAACATTAGCCTTTATTGGTGCTACCGGTGCAGGTAAAACTACTTTATTAAATTTAATCTTAAGATTCTATGACACCTCTAAAGGAACAGTTTTAGTGGATGGATTAGATGTTAAGAAATTTAACTCACATGACTTATTTAATAAGTTTGGTTATGTTCCACAAAAACCATACTTATTCCATGCTAAATTAAAAGAGAATGTTTGCTTAGGTAAACCTGATGCGACTAGAGAAGACTTAATGGAAGCTCTAGATATTTCTCAATCAACAGAGTTTGTTAGTAAACTCACTAATGGAATAGATTATGAAATATCACAAGGAGGCAAGAACGTTTCTGGTGGTCAAAGACAAAGATTATCTATTGCTAGAGCAATAGTAATGAAACCAGAAATCTTTATCTTTGATGATTCTTTCTCTGCTCTAGACTATAAGACTGATAAAGTCTTAAGAGGAGAGATTAAGAAAAGATGTAAAGGTACAACAAACATCATTGTTGCCCAACGTGTCGGAACAATTATGGATGCTGATCAAATAATTGTCTTAGATAATGGCAAGATGGTTGGCAAAGGCACTCATAAAGAACTATTAAAGAAATGTGCAGTCTATAAAGAGATTGCCTTATCTCAATTAAGCAAGGAGGAATTAGAATAATGGAAAAGGTTTTAAATACTTACGAAGTTAAGAAAGAAAGCTCCTTCAGGAAGTTAATGAAATGTATTTCTCAATTTAAAATTAAAATTATAATTGGTATTACATTCTCAGCCTTAGCAGCGATACTTCGTTTATTCTCACCACTTTTAATTGGTCAGATTTCTAAATTTATTTTAAATGCCTCTAATGGGACAATTGCCTGGGGCGATGCTACTCCAAAAATATTAATATATTCTGGTGTTGCATTTGGTGCATATGGTTTAGCATTCTTATTTGATATCGCTCAAGTTTATTTCATCACTGGTGTTACTAGTGAAACAAATAAATCCTTAAGAAATAAGATGGCGAATAAGATTAATACATTACCATTAAATTATTTCGATACTAGAAATATTGGTGATGTTCTTAGCTATGTCACTAACGACGTTGATTTAATTGGTTTAACTCTTAACAATACTTTATCTAACTTAATTAGCTCAACAATTACATTACTTGGATCAGTAATTATATTATTTATCTTACAATGGCAAATTGGATTAGTAGCCTTAATCGCTTTACCAATCTCCTTGATTGTCATGTCAATAATTGGTAAGAAAGCTGAGAAGAGCTTCAAAGTCCGTCAAGACTTAACTAGTGAGATTTCTTCTGAAGCAGAAGAAAGCTACACAGCTTACTATATTGTTAAATCATTTAATGCCACTGAGATGTTTAAGAATAACTTTGCTAAATCTAACTTTAAGTTAGAGAAGGCAAACTTCAAAGCTGATGGATTAGCAGGTTTAATGACTCCAATGATGATCTTCTTTGGTAACATTATCTTCGCTGTTATCTGTTTAGTTGGTGGATATATTGCTGCTCAATTTGTTCCAGGTTCTCCTGAAGCAGTTGAAGGTATAGTTGTTGTCGTTATGGCTGTTAGCTATGGTGAACAATTAATTTCACCTTTATCATCTATTGCTAACTTACTAGCAACATTCCAACAAGCATTAGCAGCAACTTCTCGTGTTTACTCGATGTTAGAGCAAACTGATGAACCTGATGAAACTAATAAGACTCTTAAATTAGAGAAGATTGAAGGTAACATTGCCTTTGAACATGTCCAATTTGGATATACAAAAGATAGAGTGATTATTCATGACTTCTCTCAAATTGGTAAGAAAGGACAAAAGATTGCTATTGTTGGTCCTACTGGTGCAGGTAAAACGACAATGGTTAACTTACTCATGAGATTCTATGAAATCAATGGTGGTAAGATCACAATTGAAGGTGTAGATACTACTAAGATGAATAGAAGCTATGTTCGTTCTTTATTCGGCATGGTCTTACAAGATACTTGGTTATTCGAAGGTACCTTCATGGAGAACTTGAAGTTCTCTAGAAGAGATGCGTCTGATGAAGAAGTAATTGAAGCTTGTAAAGCTACACACTGTCATGAATTCATCATGCAACAATCTGGTGGATATAACAAAATCTTAAGAGAAGATTGTGGATTATCTTCTGGCCAAAAACAATTATTAACTATTGCGAGAGCAATGGTCCAAAATGCTCCAATGTTAATTCTTGACGAAGCAACTTCTTCAGTTGATACTCGTACAGAATTATTAATTCAAGATGCGATGGATAAATTAATGAAGGGTAGAACTTCATTTGTTATCGCGCATAGATTATCTACTATTAAGAACGCGGATATGATCATTGTCATGAAAGATGGTGATGTAGTTGAATGTGGTAACCACGATCAATTATTAAAGAAAGGTGGACTATACGCTGATTTATATAATTCACAATTTGCTAATAAAAGAAATTAATGGAAAGAGTTAGAAAAGGTCTAAGAATATTTTCATACGTAATAGTTGGTTTAGCCTTAGTTGGTTTAACTATATGCTGTTTTCATTCTGATAAATTAGACATTACTAACTATGATTTAAAAAACGAAAGATTAACTGGTGATTCTTTTAAGGCGACAGTAATCTCCGATTATCATCACCGTGAATTAAAATTTAAAAACACTAATTTAATTGATGAAATTGATAAATTAGATAAACAAGACGCTATCTTTATTACTGGTGATTTAATTGATACTCATACTAAAAATTTAGATGATCAAAAAAAGATATTTGAAGCATCTAGTAAGAAAGCTGATAAAGTATATTTTATTACTGGTAATCACGAAGAATATGCGCCTTTATTTAATGATTTAAAACAAACAATAAAAGAATATAACATCGTGTATGAAGATAAATATTATTATGATGATAATACTTTTAAAGATAAAAACATTTGTATCTATGGATTAGAAGATCCTCGATTCGCTACTCATACATATAGAAATGGTAAGAAAGATTATGGTAAATCTAAAGAGTATTTAGATAGTCTTAAGATTGATCCAAATAAAATAAATATTTTATTATCTCATCGTCCTGAGTTAGTAGATCTATATTCTAAATATAATTTTGATTATGTTATTTCTGGTCACACACATGGTGGACAATTTAGAATAGGTAATCTTACCGGATGGAGTATTCTCCATAGTAGTGATAACTATTCTCGAGGCCAATTTAAAATTAATGATCGCACTAATTTAATTGTCAGTGCAGGTTTAGGATATTCCGCAATGTTCCCACTTCGCATTAATTGCAATCCTGAACTAGTAACAATTAACATTACAAAATAGTAAAACTTACATACGCAGGATATATATGATAAAATTATTTTCGATAATTTTAACATGGATATAATACCTAACGAAGCGAACATAAAAAAAGAGGTTGAAAACGAAAAACCAAAGAAGAAAAAGAATGGTGCTTTTAAGTATGTTATCTATTTATCATTCGTTTTAATTGCTACTGGATTAGCATTATATTTATCATTAAGAAAAGATTTTGCCGGAACTATAAAAGCCTTTAGTAATGCGGATTGGAAGTGGATATTAATAATCTTAAGTGTCATCTGTTTTTCCTTTATTGTTGATGCTTTAGTTATTTATATTTTCATGAGACTATACACTCGTAAATATCATTATCTTCAAGGTTTATCTGTTTCAATGATTGGTAGTTTCTATAAAGGAATTACTCCAGGCGCTAGTGGTGCTCAAGTGATGGAAGCTTACACACTTAAGAAACAAGGAACACAAATAAGTAATGCCGCTAGTATCCTAGTCATGTACTTTATTCTTTATCGTGCGGCATTAATTATTTTTGATTTAATTACAGTTATCTTTAAATGGTCACTTTTAAAACAAATTGGATCAATTCCAATCTCTATTGGATCTTTAAAGTTTGGTATTCCATTAGCACCTTTAACCATAATCGGATTTGTCTTTAACTTATCATTAATCGGATTCTTAGTATTAATGAGTTATTCCCATAAGATGCATAACTTCATTATGCACTATGGAGTTGGATTATTCGCTAAATTACATTTAGTGAAAAATCCAGATAAGACTAGAGAAACATTACGTATTCAAGTTGAAAACTTTAAGATTGAGTTAAGACGTTTATTATCTAACTTTAGAGTCTCTTTATTAATCTTAATCTTGTTATTTATTGGATTAATTTGTCAATTCTCCATTCCTTGGTTTGCTGGTATGGCTTTAAATGGATATGGAGCATCTTCAACTGGAGGTCCAACATTTACAGCTTTCTGGGATGCATGCTTCATGAGTGCATACCATCAAATGATTACTGGACTTATTCCTCTTCCTGGTGGAGCAGGTATATCGGAAATCTTCTTCTCAACATTATTTGAGAATTATTATATAAGTCCAGCAATAGTATCTGCTGCGCAGATTCTATGGAGAATTGCAACATATCACATCGTATTAGTGGTATGTGGAATATTCTCGGCTTTCTATAAGGGTTCTCCCAAAGAAAAAGCTTTAGAGATTGATAGAAGAACATTTGTCACTATGCAATTAGAGACTTATGAAGAAAGAAAGAAGAGTGCTGATTCTAGTTATGAGACTAAACAGATGTCGAGAAAAGAATTACAGAATAGATTAAAACAAGTTTTAATGCCGAATAATAAAAAAGAAAAGAAACAACAAAGAGATTTTAAATTAGATGATGAAGAGTTAGATGATCGTCCGACATTCTCTATTCAAGATACATATATTCCTGACACTAATAAAAATAAGAAGAAGAGTAAAAAAAGAAAGAATAACAACGATGATGAATGGAGAGATTTAGGACTTTAAGATATGCGAATAGTCTTATTTACTGATACATATCCTCCAGAGCTTAATGGAGTAGCAACTTCTATCTTTACATTAAGAAATCTTTTAATTAAAAATAATCATGATGTCTTAGTAGTGACTATTGATAGACATCATGAAATATTTAATTATGATACGATTAATAAAGTTATTTATATATCAAATAAACAATTAGATGCATTTAATAATTCTCCTATAACATCTAGTGCCTTTATTAAGAACTTGGAAGTTCTTATTAAAGACTTTAAACCAGATGTTATCCATGCTCAAACAGGATGGGGGATATGCTCTATATCTTTAAAAGTAGCGGATGATTTAGATATTCCTTTAGTCTTCTCTTATCTACATTTAAAAAGTGATTATATTAAATATGCGACTGGAGAGAAACATATTAAAGGTATTAAGAAATTAGTAATTAAGAATCATATCTTAAAATTATTAAATAGAGCGAATGAAATAGTCACTACATCGACTAAGAATAAAGATTATATTCGTAGTCTTGTCGTGAATAAATATATCAATGTTATTCCTAATAGCATTGATTTAGAAAAATTTAATAAGAAGGATATTAAATTAATAAAAGATAAGAAGATTGAATTAGGAATTAATGAATCTGCAAAGATATTCTTAGTAGTCTCTAAATTAGATAATAAGAAGAGAGTAGATATGGTTATTAATGGATACTCTAATTTTAAAAGAGCGCATCCTGAAATAGATAGTGTCTTATTAATAGTTGGTAATGGTCCTGATTATCCTGACTATATCGAATTAGTGAATAAACTCCAATTAAAAGATAATGTTAAATTTATTGGAGAAGTTAATTCATCAGATATATCAATATTCTATAAGATGTCTGATTTATATCTAAGTGCCTCTACTAATGATTCACAAAGACTAACTTATTTTGAGGCTATCGCCTCTAAATTAGTATGCTTAGTGAGATTTGATAATGAGTTATTAGATATTATTAAAGATAATGAAACAGGATTTTATTTTCATAATGACTCTGACTGTGCAGAGCTTATTTATAAGATTATAAATATGTCTGAAGATAAGTTAGATTTAATTAAAGGGAACGCCATTGCTAATATTAAAGAGTATTCTATAGATAGGTATTATCAAAATATATTACATGTCTATGAAAGAGCAATTAAAGAAAACTGGTAAAAGATTATCGTATGAAGAAGGATTAAATTATTCTATTAAATTAATTAGTAGATATGTTTATACTTCTAAACAATTAATTGATAAATTAAATAAAAAGAATATATCTAATAACGATATAAATAAAATAATTAATTATTTAAATAAACATAATCTTATTAATGATTATCAATTAGCGATAGACTACTCCTATGAATTAATCTATAGAGGTAAAGGTCAAAACTATATTAAAGATAAATTATTTAATAAAGGTATAGATAAATCTATTATTAATGAAGTAATTAAGAATATTAATCAAGATGATTTATTATCTAATTTAGAAAATAAAATTAAATTATTAATTAATAAATATCATAAGTTAGATAATATCAAAGTAAGAGTGATTAAAAACTGTTTATCAAGTGGATATTATCTAACTGATATAAATAAAATAATTAATAAATTAATTAAAGATAGTAAAATTAAAGAGATGATGGAGGAAAATTATGATCTATATTAATACTTTAAAAGCGAACGATTCATATCGTGAAATTTATTTAGTTAAAAGCGTTACTAAGAATGTTACTACGACTGGTAAAACATTTTTAAATTTAGTCTTACAAGATAAGACAGGATGTATGCCTGCGAAGAAGTGGGATGTTGATGCGGAAGATGTTGAAATATTTAAAGCCGGTAACTTTGTTAATGTTTCTTTTGAAGTGACTACATATAAAGATAAATTAGAACTTAGAATTAATGATGGCAATAAAGTAGAAGTAACTAAATTAGATGATTATATTCCTACCTCTCCAATTCCTAAAGAAGAGTTAGCTAAGAAATTAGAGCATTATATATCTTTAATCAAAGATAAAGATATTAAATTAGTAGTGGACTCTTTATATAATGAACATAAAGATAAATATTTAACTTATCCTGCAGCAAGTAATAATCATCATGCTTTTGCCTCTGGATTATTATTTCATACAGTGAGTATGTTAGAAGTCGCTGATTTCTTATCTAATCACTATAACGATATAGATAAAGATATTTTATTAGCAGGAGTGTTCTTCCATGATATTGGTAAGATTAAAGAATTATCTGGATTACTTCCTATTGAATATACTACTGAAGGTAGATTATTAGGGCATTTAGTAATCGCCGTTAATTTAATTAATAACACTGCTACTAAATTAAAATTAGAGAATAAAGAAAAGATTATCTTATTAGAGCATGCAGTATTATCTAGTCATGGTAAATATGAATATGGATCACCAGTATTACCAGAGACTAAAGAAGCAATATTATTAAACTTTATTGATGATTTAGATGCCAAGATGATGATGTATGATAACAATACAAAAGAAATCAATCCTGGTGAGTTTACTAAATCATTATTAAATTTAGATAATCGTAGATTATATAAAAAGAAATAAATTACTTTAAGTTTTGTTTAATCTTATCCGCTAAAGCAGGTAATAATGACTTATCAACATTATTATCTTTTAATTCAATTCTAAATCCAGCATCACGAGTATATCTAGGAATAACATGGACATGATAATGCATAATTGTTTGTCCAGCTTCTTCTCCAACGTTAGTTAAGATATTAACACCTTTAGCGCCTAGAACAGCAATTTCAACTTGACCTATTCTTTGCGCAACATCCATTACTTTATGCATAACTTCTTTAGGAGTGGCTAAGAAGTTAGGATAATGTTGCTTAGATAATACTAATGTATGACCATGAGTAGCTTGAGATATATCTAAGATTGCTAATACATCATCGTCTTCGTATATTTTACTTGAAGGTATTTCACCTTTAACTATCTTACAAAAAATGCAATTATCCATATAAGTATCCTCTATATATTTATATTATATAACAATATAAAAGGAGTGATACCTTTCGATATCACTCCTTATTAAGTTGTTATTTACTTAAATAAATCTGGGAATTGAGATTTAAAGTAATCATAGACTGATTGATCATAGAAGATGATATTGCTAATCATTAAATAATATTGGTTAGCATTATTCTTATATGTATCACCAGTAGCGTTAGCTTTAACAACTTCAGAAATTACTTCATCAGTTAATTTAGCTGAATCAAGTGGGTTAGTTGTTTCGGCTTTTAATCTATAATAAGAGTTTTCGTTCGAAGCTTCAGAGAATTTAGAGCTACTTACAGCTTCTTCAACTTCAATAATGTACATGAACTTATTTGAACCTGTAGCATTATGTAAAACGATAGTATTATAAGCACTTTCAGTTTCAGTTGTTTCAGTAGTTAAGAAAGCTCTTTTTACATTGCCAGATGTTTTATCATTAATATCAAAATATCTAATATAATCAGTAGGTTTAAAATCTGATTTCTTTTCTTTACTATCTACTTGGTTAGAAGTGGCAATGTTAAATAAGTTATCACGGAATTTAGAATCTAAATCAGTTAATCCTCCATTTTTTAAGAACCAACCATCTTTAGTAATATCATTTTGTAATATTTCTCTTTCTTTTAGTTCCATTCCTAACGCTAAAGGATATTTACCATTACTTGTAATATCGTTATAAGCAGTTAATGCTGCATCTTTTAAAGTTGTTTTTAAAGTAAATGTAGTTGGATTAGTACCGTCGTTGTTAACATCACAACATTTCATTAGTTTCTCAACTAAATCACCTAATTTAGTTCCTTTGTAAACTGTTGTTGGTCTAATTGTTGCAGGTTCTTCTGGTTTGTAGTTTGGATTTAATGCTTTTTTCCCTTCTGCTGAATAAGGCACATAAACAATTCTATTTTTAGATGCTGTTTCATCTGTGAGGGATTCAAAGTTTACATCTTCTCCACTTGATTGAGATTTTGTTACAGTATTATTTAATAAAACAAATTCGTTCGAAGTATCTTCGTGATGAGCATATGTTCCTACAAAGCCAATTATTGCTTTATTAATCACTTCAAAATCATCAAATGTACTTGTTTTTTCAGTGATGTAATTTTTCGCATAATATCTCAACATATCTTTAATGTTATAGGCATAGTGATCAGTATAAGGAACCGCAACCATATTTACCTTTCTTGCATAGCTTCTTCCTAAAGAAGAGAAACGTTGATCTTTAACGTATGTTTGAATTAAATATGTTTTATATAATTCTGGTAGAATCTTTCTATTTACATAATCGTTATATCTACCTTTATCAAGAGTAACATAATTCTTAAGGTGATCTTTCCAAGATTCACTCTTTAATTTAGGCATAAATATGCCGGCATCTTCTTTATAAGATGTTTCAGAACCAACGTTATATAATTCTTTCTTTAAATAATCGACATAGAATTTTTCATTAAAGATTTTAGTTATACTGTCAGAATAAGTACCGCCTTTAATTTCCTCATATATCTTTTCATAGATATCACTTAATATGCTTTCATACTTAGCTTTAACTTTATTTAAAGATACCTGCAATTTCTCATCATCAGTAAAAGTATGTTCGACTGAATTAGTACCTTCTAATTTACCACCTTTATCTGGAGATTTATAGTATGGATGATCAGTAACAAATTTTTTAAATTCATCACCTTTATAATAATTAGAATCCTTAGATGCTTTATCTACTATTGCTGTTAATGTTAAATCAGTATCAGTATTATCAACTTTATCAAATTTACCAATATTAGTTTTAGATATTTCATATAAGATACGAGTTAAAACATTAGCGTTGGTATCTCCTAATGCTTTGACAGCATCATAGATGTTTTTCATCTTATTATCTTTGTCACCAATGTTTTCAAAGATTTTTGTATCAGCCCAAGCTGGTCTAGCAACTATTGTGCTAGTAGAACAGCCAACAAGAGTAAAGCAAGCTGCTACAAATAATGGAGTTTTTAATAATTTCTTATTCATTGAACGCTCCTCCTTTACCAAATAATTCATTAAACATAAATGGTATGTTATTACCTGATTCTTTTTTGCTGCTATAAATATTTTGACCTAAAATTGCGTTTATACATATTTCTGGAACAAGGCTACTGAATTTAGGAATACCTGTTGGATTAACTTCGCCTCTTCTTTCTTGTCTAGCTTTTAAATCCCAATAATAGTCTTTCCAAGTGTCATTCCACTTCTTTGCTTTTTCTTCTTTAGTTGCTATACGTTTAGTATTAGAAATCCATTTATTAATCGATTCACTTAATTCTTTACCTAAATCGTTATCAGCAAAAGTAATAGAACCTTTATCAAGTAAATAATCAAAGATATAAGTATTTAAATTGTCATCAGCTTTCTTTAATTCAGTTTTTACTGTATCTGCTCTAGCTTTTAATTTAGTAATATCTTTTTCGTTTTTGATGTAATTAGTAAATGTATATCTATCAGTTTTTCCATCAGAATACTTTGGATGTTCACCATCAGTTTGTCCTGGGTAGTATTGGGTGTAATATTGGCTTAGCTTTGTTGGATCGCCATCGTGTCCATTATCTATTTCTTGTCCGATAAAAGGGCTTCTTTCAATAACAACGAAATGAATGCCTTGATATGAAGATCCGTCATTGCTTTCGCTATTAGAAGATCCTGTACCGCTTCTAAAGACCAAAATAATTCTACCTTTATTATCTCTTAAAGCGTTTTGAGTATTCGTACCAAATTTAACTTCATCACCATTTTTTTCTTTACCTACAAAATCTTTGAATCCTGGATAATCATCTGAAATATATTTTGTTGTGTTTGGTGCAGCATAATGCTTATCTGGTTGTGTTTCTTTTAATGTTGGTTTTTGACCTTCAACAACATCATTAAAATATTTTGATGGTTTACTAGTGTCTCCTAATTCAGCCGCTCCGTAAGAAGGAGCATCATCAGGTGTTATTACCATTATGTTGTGTTTATTAAAGTATTTATTAAATATAACGTTTCTAGGGAAGAATTTGGCTTTAGCATCATCTTTTGATAATCCTGCGGCATCAAAATTATCTTTAATTATTTTTTTATCGTAATCATAATCGCTATATGTTTCAAGATTTAAAACTTCTCCAAAAGGAATCTTTCCAATTGCTAAACCAGTTCCTTTACTAGGTGTAGTTGTATCTTCATTAATAGAAGAAGGATCATTTAATTCAGTTATAATTTTATTTGCATACCATCCTGCAGAACCGTTTTGTGCAGAAGCTAAATCATCTACATTAAACAATTCTTTAACTGCTTTTTTTGCTAAATACGGACCGCCATTATCAGATGTACTACTTCCATAAACAGTTTCATATAAATAAATTCCAAGTTTAAAATCATTAACAAAACTTGTATCTCTACTCATGATACCTAAACTACCAAAATTTGCCTTTGCAGTAGTATCATCGTTTTCAATTGCAGAAACATCTTCAAAAGATGTACCTTGTGCTAATTTTTTTATAACTCTTGCTAATTTAGCAGCTTCATCTTTGGTAATTTCGCAGTTAACATCGTCTGTAGCTTTACCACCTGCAATTTTAACTAAAATATGTTTAATATGATATGGTTGTTTTTCGTTTAAATAACCTCTAATGGTTTCGTCTTTAGAGTGAGTGGCGCCACTTTCATCCATGAATGCTCCGCCATCACGAAGTACATCGTAATTGGTTTTACCATTCTTATTTTTCTTTGAATAGAAAACATCTTCGAATTTAGATTTCATTAAATCATATTCGTATTTGTCATATAATTCAGATTCTTTTTCAACATTATTATTTTTGAGAATCTTATTCCATTCAGTATCATATGAAGTTCCATTCTTACTTGCATTACTTTGTGCTTCTGCTTTACTACCAGATATCTTATTTTTAGTATCTCTAGTAATTTCAGTTACGTATTGATGTCCATCTTGTCCATCTTCAAAGTATCTACGTACTGCAACTTTATAAACAGCATTAAATTTAGCTTCTGCAGCGGCAGGAGTTTTTTGATCTAAAAATAACTCTTCAGCTGTATAAGCCTTGCCATTAATTGTTAAGACGACTCCGTCTTTAGCTCTTAATCCTCCGCAGCTGGCTAATGTTAATATAGCAGCGAATGCCGCAGAAAATCCTACAATAAAATTCTTTTTCTTCATAATAATTCTCTCTGTATTTATTTATAAATACGCGTGATTATTTTACTAGTTTAATATTATTAAAGCAAATATTTTTGCTATAATTTACTAAGTTATGGAAGAAAATATGTTAAATCGCCTTAAAGCGAGTGAGATACGCTTAAAGGAAATTGACGATCAATTACTATTAGAAGTTACTATTAAAAATAAGAAATTATTTCGTGATTTAAGTAAGGAAAGAGCGAACTTAGATGAAGTAGTAAATCTATATCATGAATATATTAAAGCTGCGAATGATTTAAAAGATTCTATATTAATGTTAAGTGATAAAGATCAAGAAATAGTTAATTTAGGTAAAGAAGAACATAAAAGATTAACTATCTTAACTGAAGATATGATTAAAAGATTAACAGTCTTATTATTACCTCAAGATCCGAATGATGATAAAAATATTATTGTTGAAATTAAAGGTGCGGTAGGAGGAGATGAAGCAAATATCTTTGCGGGCGATTTATTTAGGATGTACACCAAATATGCAGAAAAGATGAATTGGAAGATTCAAATGTTAGATTCTTCTTATTCTAGTGCGGGTGGATTCTCTAATGTTTCATTTAAGATTAGTGGAGATAAAGTCTACTCTAAACTTAAATATGAGTCGGGTGCGCATCGCGTGCAACGTGTACCTAAGACTGAAGCGAGCGGGCGTATACATACATCTACTGCGACAGTATTAGTAATGCCAGAAGCAGAAGATATTGATATTCAAATTAGTCCAAGTGATATTCAAGTTGATACATATCGTTCTCAAGGAGCGGGCGGCCAAAATGTTAATAAAACTGAATCCGCAGTTCGTATGACTCATAAACCTACTGGAATAGTAGTATCTTGTCAAACCGAAAAGAGTCAAATTCAAAATAGAGAAATATGCATGCAAATGTTAAGAACAAAAGTATATCAAAAAGCTCTTGATGAACAACAAGAAAAATTAGGTAAAGAAAGAAAGCTAAAAGTTGGACATGGTGAACGTTCAGAAAAGATAAGAACTTATAACTATCCTCAGAATAGAGTTACTGATCATCGAATTGGATTTACTTTACAAGAATTAGATAGAGTAATGGAAGGAGATATCGAAGATATCATCGAAGCGTTAATCCATTTTGATAATGAACAGAAAATGTTAAATAAATGAAACTAAAAGACTTATACATTTCATTAATTAAAGAAGGCAAGAAATATAATGTAAGTGAACTAGATATTCGCTACTTAATTTCTTATCATTATAAATTAAATAATTCGACTTCTTTTTTCACTAAATTAGACCAAGAAATTTCTTCATCTAATTTAATCAAAAAAGATTTTGAATTATTAAAAAAAGGAAAGCCTATTTCTTATATTATTCATGAGACAGATTTTCTAGGAGAAAAATATATAGTTAATGAAGGTGTATTAATTCCTAGAATGGAGACAGAAGAATTAGTAAATCTCTCAATTCATCATATTGATAAAACATTTAAAAATAAAAAGATTAATGTTTTAGATGTTGGATGCGGAACAGGAGTAATCGCTATTAATATAAAAAAGAGTTTTCCTAACGCGCATGTATACGCTACTGATATTAATGATAAAGCAATATCTAACTCTAAAATAAATGCTAAAAAGCATCATGTTAATATAAATATTTATAAAGATGATGTATTTCCGAATTTAAATATTAAATATGATGTTATTATCTCTAATCCTCCTTATATTAAATATAAGAAAGATGTTGATAAATCTGTTTTAGATTATGAACCGCATAATGCTTTATTTATATCTAAAAGTAATAATGTTTATGAAAAGATTATTTCTAATATTAATAAAATGAATAAACCTTCATTATTAATGTTTGAAATTGATCCTTCTTTAGAAAAATCTTTAACTAAATTAATAAATAAATATTTATATAATTCTTCTTATATATTTTCTAAAGATATTAATAAGAAAACAAGATTTCTAACAATTATTAATTGTTAATAATATACTAATAATATGCTTATTCTAAATAGCTCTAATAAAGATATTAAAAAAGCCGCAGAACTTTTACTTAAAGGTAAATTAGTAGGATTTCCTACTGAGACTGTTTATGGTGTAGCCTGTATTTATGATAACTATCAATCTTATTTATCTTTAAATAAATTAAAAAGAAGAACTCCAGATAAACCTTATACATTGATGTTATCTAATGTTAATCAGATATCTAAATTCGCGAATATCTCTACTAAAACATTATCTTTTATTAAAAAATATTTACCAGGCTCGGTAACTTTTTTATTACCAAGTAAAAAAGATTTACCTAATTATTTAACAAAAGATAATGTTATAGGAATTAGGATTCCTGCAAATAAAGAAGCATTAGATTTATTAAAAGAAGTTAAGAAACCATTATTAGTACCTTCTTTAAATAGAAGTGGAGAATGTCCACTAACTAATAAAGAAGTTATTGTCAAAGAGTTTAATAATGATTTAGATGCATTAATAATAGGAGATATTAAGGATAATATCCCATCTACTATTATTATGATAAATGATAAAATTAAAGTAATTAGAGAAGGTAAGATATCTTCGAAAGAAATTATTAAGGAGTATAACAAATTATGAAAATTGCGATTGCTTGTGATCATGGTGGACTTGAATATAAGAATGCCATTAAAGAACATTTAATATCTAAAGGTCATCAAGTAAAAGATTGTGGCACAGATTCTAAAGAATCATGCCATTATCCGATATTTGCTAAAAGAGCGTGTGAAGCATTCCTTAATAAAGAAGTAGAAAGAATTATTCTAGTATGCACATCTGGAGAAGGAGTTATGATGGTGGCAAATCATTATAATGGCATTAGATGTGGATTAGGCTATAACGATGATGTAGCTAGATTAATGCGTGAACATAATGATGCGAATGCTATTGCCTTTGGACAAGGCTTTATGAAACTAGAAGATGTATTGCATCGTGTAGATATTTTCTTATCAACTGAGTTCGCTGGTGGACGTCATAAGACCAGAGTTGATATGATTGATAAAAAATAAATTTATAATATAAATTTAAAAATTTTGGCACTCCACACCTATAAATCTAAGTTTTAATTATGGTATGGGAGTTGCTAATACATATGTTTGTCCAAGATGCGGTAATACTAATCCTCGATATTTCGGAAACAAGAATGGATCAGTGTATTGCCGTTTATGTATTACCTTCCAAGGAAAGGAGGCTCGAGAATATAAAGTAGATGACTTCATGAGTGAACCTAGTTTAGATTATCCATTATCTTCTACTCAACAATTTCACTCTAAACAATTGCTAGAGAACTTTAAGGACAATAAATCATCTCTAGTTTATGCAGTATGTGGTAGTGGTAAAACTGAACTAGTCTATGAAGTCATCT
>DCIT01000049.1:0-20730 GCA_002317145.1 Caryophanales bacterium UBA1719 | reverse complement strand
ATCTCCTATGCGTTATCTAATGGTATGCATGTGGGATTCGCTGTTCCTCGTAGAGAAGTGGTCATTGATTTATATCCGCGATTTATTAAAGCTTATAAGAATAAAAATATTGTTATGGTCTTTGGAGGACATAACTCAATTCTAGAAGGAGATATAGTTTTATTAACCACACATCAACTATATCGATATGATAAATATTTTGATTTATTAATCCTTGATGAAATAGATGCCTTTCCATTTAAAGACAATACTTTATTAATCAATTATTTCCATAAATCTGTTAAAGGTAATTTCATCATGATGAGTGCGACTCCTCCTGATGATATCGTTAAATATTTTAAGAAGAACAAATATCCAATATTATCTTTACATACTAGATATCATCGTCATCCCTTGCCAGTCCCGCAAGTAAAAATACGTATTGGATATTTCAAATTATTTTATTTAATAAAGAAAATAAATGAATATAAGTCTTTAAATAAACAAGTAATGATATTTACTTCCTCTATCGCTAAATGTGAAGACTTATATCATTTTCTTAAAATATTTGTTAAACGTGGATCATTTGTCCACTCTAAATGCCTAGATAGAAAAGATAAGATTAATGCATTTAAGAAAAGAGAATATGACTATTTAGTCACAACTTCAGTACTAGAAAGAGGAGTGACAATAAAAGATGTTCAAGTAATTATTTATAAATCAGATGATTTTATGTATGAGAAAGGGGTATTAGTGCAGATTTCAGGGAGAGTAGGAAGGAAAATAGACGCTCCAACAGGAGAAGTTATTTTCTTAGCGAACAAAAAGACAAAAGCCATGAAGGAGGCCATTAATGCCATTGAATTTGATAACTCATTTCTTACAAAACCAGAAACAGTATTGTAAAGTTTGTTTTGAAGAAATAAAAATTAACAATTTTCACTCTTTATTAGATAAAAATATTTCAATATGCGATAAATGTTTATATGAATTATCTCCCCACTTTCAAGAAGAGAAGATAAATGGTGTGAAGGGATATTATTTATATACTTATAATGATGCAATAAGGGAAAAGATATTTACCTTGAAAGGATGCGGAGATATTGAACTATCATCAATATTTTTATCTTATTTTACTTTAGAGTTAAAAAGTAAATTTCATGGTTATTCTCTTATTCCTTCTCCTAGTGATTTATCAAGTGATAAGTTAAGAGGATTTAATCATGTAATGGAAATATTTAAATCTCTTAAACTTCCGATATTACCTTTAATTTATAAGAATAAAGAATTTAAGCAATCTGATAGAAATAAAGCCTCTAGAGGATTAGTGAAATATGACTTAGATATAAAAGAAATAGATAAGATACATAATAAGAAAATTTTATTTGTGGATGATATTTCTACAACTGGAGAAACGTTAAAAGCATCACTGGAATTAATTAAGAAAGGAAAACCAAAGAAATTAAATTTTCTTATTATTGCTAAAGTTAAAAATCATGAGGAGAAATTATGAATAATTATGAATTAATAAAATTTAAGGACGATAAATTTGTATTAGATGTTAATGTATCTCCTAAGGAAGAAACAGTATGGTTAACGCAAGACCAAATAGGTATACTGTTTAATCGCCATAGATCAGTTATTTCCAAACATATTATTAATATTTATAAAGAAAAAGAACTTGATATCAAGACATCTCGTGCAAAATTTGCACAACATCTTATTGATAGATTCAATGAAGAAATTTTTGAATTTGATGAAAGTAGCACGTGTGCAAAATTTTCACATATGGGTAGTTGCAACTTTATTAAATTTAGACGGAATCCAGTTTGTGCATTTTTTGTACAAGTTGCCTTAATATGAGTGTGTAAACTGAAACAAATTGGATAACTTGAAGAAAGGGATTTATTAAAAAATATGAAAATTAATTCAATGTATGTTGTAATAAAATTACAATTAAGTTAAAATCAATACCAGCGTTAAGAGAAAAATTATGTCTAATTTTATTGAGAAAATATTCCGTTTCGATCAAAGAACAGTCAGAAAATATGCCAGAATGGCGGAGAAAGTTATCGCGTTTGAGAAATCAATCGCTAGTTTAACTGATGAACAATTAAGAGAGAAAACTCAATATTTTAAAGATCAATTAAAGAACGGAAAAACTTTAGAAGATATTAAATATGAAGCTTTTGCAGTAGCAAGAGAAGCAGCGAAAAGAACATTAGGTCAATTCCCATTTAAAGTTCAAATCATGGGAGCATTAGTCCTTCATGATGGTGATGTCGCGGAGATGCGTACTGGTGAAGGTAAAACTTTAACTGCTACTATGGCAGTATATTTAAATGCTTTAGCAGGTAAAGGTGCTCACGTTGTTACAGTTAATGAATACTTAGCAGGTCGTGACGCTGAATGGATGGGACAAATCTATCGTTTCTTAGGATTAACTGTTGGAGTTAACTTAAGAGAGAAATCTCCAAGCGAAAAGAAAGAAGCATATTTATGTGATATTACATATACTACGAACTCTGAACTAGGATTTGATTATCTTAGAGATAATATGTGTCAAAATGTTGAACAACGTGTTTTACGTGGATTAAACTACGCAATCGTTGATGAAGCTGACTCAATCTTAGTTGATGAAAGTAGAACCCCATTAATTATTTCTGGTGGACAAAAAGCGACTCCAAGTCAATACACTGTCGCGGATCGTTTCTGTAAAACTCTTAAGAAAGATTTTGATTACACAATTGATATAAAAGAAAAGACTTGTCACTTAACTGACGAAGGTAGTAAGAAAGCCGAAAGAATGTTTGGAATTCCAAACTTATATAATCCTGATTATGCTGATTTAGTCCATAGAATTCATCAAGCATTAAAAGCTAATTACATTATGATGAGAGATGTTGAATACATGGTTGATCAAGATAGACAAATTCAATTAATTGATCAATTCACTGGACGTATCTTAAAAGGAAGAGAATACTCTGATGGATTACATCAAGCTATTCAAGCTAAAGAAAATGTTGAGATTAAGAGTGAAACTATTACATTAGCGACAATTACTTATCAAAACTTCTTTAGATTATATAAAAAGATGTCAGGTATGACAGGTACTGCTAAAACAGAGGAAGAAGAGTTCCAAAAGATTTATAACATGCGTGTTACTTGTATTCCTACTAATAAACCAATAGTAAGAAAAGATGCTGTTGATTTTGTCTACGCTCATAAAGGTCCTAAATTACAAGCTTTATTAAATGAAGTAGTGGAACGTCATGAAAAAGGACAACCTATCTTAATTGGTACAGTATCCGTTGAATCAAGTGAAGAAATATCTAGATTATTAGATACTAAGAGTCTTAAATACGAAGTATTAAATGCTAAAAACCATGCTCGTGAAGCAGAGATTATTTCTCATGCTGGTGAGAAAGGACAAATTACTGTTGCTACTAATATGGCTGGTCGTGGTACGGATATTAAATTAGGACCTGGAGTTAAAGAATTAGGTGGATTATGTGTCTTTGGTACTGAAAGACATGAATCACGTCGTATCGATAATCAATTACGTGGTCGTTCTGGACGTCAAGGTGATCCTGGATTTACTAGATTCTATGTTTCTCTCGATGATGAATTAATGAGAAGATTCGCGAATGAAAGAATGGTGAAATATTTTGAAGGTTTTGGTAATGAAGCTCTTGAATCAGGATTAGTTATGAGCGTTATCACCGGTGCTCAAAAACAAATCGAAGGTCGTAACTTTGATATTCGTAAAAACTTACTTGATTATGATGATGTTTTAGCGAAACAAAGAGAAATCATTTATTCAAAGCGTGACCGCATTTTATATAGTCAAGATATCGGAGATATCATTACTGATTTCTTTAATAAAGCTGGTCAAACTCTCGCGAATAAATCTATTGATCCAAAGAATCATGAAAAAGTTATTTCTTCTAAATTATTAGAGAAAGAATTAATGCCAAGATTCTTACCAGAGAACTTCATTAAAGTTCAAGCATTTGAGGAAGCTCCTGTTGAAGAAGCTGGACCAGATATTACTGATGTTTTATATGATCGCTATTTAGTAAGAAGAAAAGATTGGAAAGAACTTGCAGATCAAGTTGAAAGACAAATTATTTTACAAACTCTAGACCAAGGTTGGACTAAACATATCGACGCGATGGCAAGCTTTAGAGAAGGCATTCACTTAAGAGGCTATGCTAATACAAACCCATTACAAGATTACGTTAATGAAGGTTATCAAATGTTTAGAGAAATGCTTAATGATGTTGCATTAAATGTTGTCTTTAAATTCATGAACGTTATTGTTCAAATTTCTAAACCAGAAGAAAAGAAAGAAGAACCTATTGAAGGTGAAGTAAAGAAAGTTGACGAAGTCAATAAGAAGGAATAAAGATGAAAGAGTTGGTGGAATTACGTAACGACTTCAATCACTTAAGTGAACTCATGCATCAGCTCGGTGGCTCTCTTTGACCTTACCAAAATTAAAAATAAAATAGACGAATTAGAAGCTAAACAAAATGATCCAACTTTTTGGAATGATCAAAACAAAGCAGTTAAAGTTGTTAATGAATTAAATTCGAATAAAGATATTTATGATTCTTTTAATTCAACTAATAAAGAATATAAAGATTTAGAAGAATTATTATCATCTATTAACGAGAATGATAATGAGATGCTCTCTTTTGCATCTGAATTATTAGTCTCATTAAAAAAGAATATTGAAGAATTAAAAATAAAAGTAATGTTTAATGGTGAATTTGATAACTTAAACGCGATTATTGATATTCATCCAGGCGCAGGTGGAACTGAAGCAATGGATTGGGCGAATATGCTTTATAGAATGTATACTCGCTATGCCGAAAAACATAATTTTAAAGTCGAAATTATTGATTTCCAATATGGCGAAGAAGCTGGATTAAAATCTGCGACTTTAAAGATAAGCGGATTACATGCTTACGGATTACTTAAATCAGAAAAAGGTGTTCATAGATTAGTGAGAATCTCACCATTTGATGCAAATAAAAGAAGACATACTTCATTTGCATCTATCAATGTAATTCCTGAATTTGATGATGATATCAATATAGAAATAAATGAAGCAGATCTAAGAATCGATACATTTAGAAGTGGTGGTGCAGGCGGACAAAACGTTAATAAAGTTTCTTCGGCGGTTAGAATCACTCACTTACCTACAGGTATCGTTGTTTCTTCTCAAGTTGAAAGATCTCAATTAATGAATAAAGAAACATGTATGCGCATGTTAAAAGGTATTCTATATCAACGCGAAGTTGAGAAGAAACAAAAAGAGTTAGATGCCATTGTTGGAATTAAATCTAACATTGAATGGGGAAGTCAAATTCGTTCATATGTATTCTGTCCTTATACATTAGTGAAAGATAATAGAACAGATTACGAAAACGTTGATGTTAATGGAGTTATGGATGGAGATTTAGATGGATTCATATATGCATATTTAGAACAGGAGGCAAAGAAACATGGGATCAAATAAAAAGAAAAAAATCGATTATAAAAAATTAGCTGGTAGATTAGCATTATGTGCGATTGGCTCTATATTACTTGCTATTGGTACAGGTGTATTTTTAACTCCTGGTAATGTTGTTGCAGGTGGAGTATCTGGTATTGCTATTATTGTTAATCACTATATTGCTAGCGGCACTCAAAACTATGTTGATATTATTGTCTGGTCATTAAATATCTTCTTCTTTATATTCTCGATAATATTCTTAGGAAAAAGATTTACTATTCATACATTAATAGCAACATTCTTATTCCCGGCTTTCTTAACATTAATTCAAAGAACTGGTATGTTCGATTTTATCATCAAAGAATTATTTGATGGCAAGAGTAACAATATTTTAATTGCTGGCGTATTTGGCGGATTATTTGTTGGTGCAGGTGTAGCTTTAACATTCTTAGGTGATGGTTCTACTGGTGGAACAGATATTCTTTGTTTTATTATTGCAAAATATTCTCCAGTTAAACAAAGCGTATCTTCATTTATATCTGATGCATTAATAATTATTGCTGGTATGGCATGTATTAGAAATCAAATACTTGCCTCACTAGTTGGAATTATATCTGCTTTAATATGTGCATTAATGATTCAAATTATTTTTGTTGAGTCTAACTCTATATATATCTGTGACATAGTCACTGCTAAATATAAAGAGTTATCTAGTTATATTATTAAAGAGTTAGATGGCACTTGTACAATTATTGATGCTAAAGGAGCATATCATCAAGATAAAGATGTTAAATTAGTCAGAATCGTTATTGATAAAAGAGCCTTTGTTCAATTTAAAGATCAAATATCTACCTTTGATGAGAAAGCTTTTGTAACTGTTTATAGTGCGAAGAAAGTTTTAGGTGAAGGATTTACTGCTTTATATAAGAAAAGAGAAAAATTAGTGAATAAAAAATGATTGATAAGAAATTTGAACTAATATCTAAATATAAACCAACAGGAGATCAACCTGAGGCTATTTCTTCTTTAGTAAAAGGAATTAAAGAAAAGAAAAAAGTTCAAGTTCTTTTAGGAGCGACTGGTACAGGTAAAACATTCACTATCGCTAATGTTATTAATAAAGTTCAATTACCTACTTTAGTATTAGTGCATAACAAAACTTTAGCAGGTCAATTATATGGAGAATTTAAAGAACTATTTCCTAATAACCGAGTAGAGTATTTCGTCTCTAACTTTGATTTTTATCAACCTGAAGCATATCTTCCTAGTTCAGATACTTATATAGATAAAAACGCTGTAATGAATGAAGAAATCGAGATGCTTAGAACTGCCGCTATTAATTCAGTTTTAGAAAGAAAAGATACTATAGTTGTAGCTTCTGTTGCCTCGATTTATGGCTTAACTGATCCACATGAATATTCATCTTTAGTATTTGATATTCATGTTGGAGATGAAATCAATCGCAAAGAATTTTATAAAAAATTAGTCGATGCTCAATATGTGAGAAATAATTTAGATTTATCTCCAGGTTCCTTTAGAAATAGAGGAGATATCATCGAATTTATGCCTGTTCATACTAATGAATATTATGTGCGCATAGATTGTTTTGGAGATGAAATAGAAAAGATTGAAGAAGTTGATCCATTAACGGGAGAAATAAAAGGACATTATAAAACTTATCCTATATTCCCAGCCTATGATCATGCTTCAACTAGAGAAAGAATTAAAGAAGCTACTATTACTATTAAAGAAGAATTAAAGAAAAGATTAGAATTCTTTAAAAAAACTGGAAAACTTTTAGAAGCGGAAAGACTGGATATGCGCACAAGACAAGATATTGAAAACATGCTTGAGTTTGGTATGTGCAAAGGAATCGAAAACTATTCTCGTCATATTGATAAAAGAAAAGAAGGAGAAAAACCATTTACTTTAATGGATTATTTCCCTAATGATTTTCTCTTAGTTATCGATGAATCACACGTTTCTATCCCTCAAGTAAGAGGAATGTATAATGGTGATAGAAGTAGAAAAGAAGTCTTAGTAGAATATGGTTTTCGTCTTCCATCCGCTTTAGATAATCGTCCATTAAATTTTAAAGAATTTGAAAAGGAAATGCCTTTAACAATATGTACATCCGCCACACCTGGAGACTATGAATTAGATAAGGCTAATCATAAAGTAGTTGAACAAATTATTCGTCCTACTGGATTACTTGATCCAAAAGTAGAAGTGCGTAGAACACTCGGACAAGTTGATGATATTATTTCAGAAATTAATAAAAGAATAAAAAACAAAGAAAGAGTAATGATAGTTACTTTAACAATTAAAATGGCAGAAGATTTAACTAGCTATCTAAAAGATAGAGGATATAAAGTAACTTACTTACATAATGAAACAAAAACTTTAGAAAGAAGTGAAATAATTTATCAATTAAGAAAAGGTAAATATGATGTTTTAGTAGGTATTAATTTATTAAGAGAAGGATTAGATATTCCAGAAGTTTCTTTAATCTGTATTTTAGACGCTGATAAAGAAGGATTCTTAAGAAGCACAAGAAGCTTAATTCAAATAATCGGAAGAACAGCAAGAAATAAAAATGGTCAAGTAATTATGTACGCTGATCATATGACTGATTCGATGAAAGAAGCGATTAAAGAAACTAATAGAAGAAGATCAATTCAAGATAAATATAATAAAGAGAATGGAATTATTCCTGAAACAATAATTAAAGATATTAGATTACCAATCTCTAATAAAGAAAATACATTAAAAGAATTAACTAAATCTAAAGGTAAAAAGAGCAAAAGTGAACTTAATAATCAAATTAAGATTCTCGAAAAAGAAATGCGCGAAGCCGCAAAGAAATATGACTTTGAAAGAGCAGCAGAGATTCGTGATATCATCTTTGAACTCAAGGCTGATTCTAACTAATCACTTGCATAATTTTTAAATTATGGGATTATATTAAGGCAAGGAAATAACAAAAATATGAAGTGGTACGATTTTATCTTATTAATAGTAGCTCTCATTATTATTGTTTTAAGTTTACTCCAAGGCGGTAAATCAGAAGGTGCTTCTGGTGCGATTACTGGTGGAGGACTTAACGTTTTCGCTAAAACCAAAGAAAGAGGTAGCGAAAAAGTTATCACTTGGTTAACTTTCGCTTTCGCAATAGTTTTCTTCTTTATCGCAATTTTAGTCTCAGCAATGAGATCGTAATTAAGAATTTATTTATTTTTATATAATAAAACTATCAAATGATAGTTTTTTTTGTTATTATATAACAAAATATGAATATCAAAGATTATGTAATTAATAGAAAAATAGAATTAAAAAAAGAAATAAGTTCTTTAACTATTAAGCCTAAATTAATTATCATTCAAGTTAACGATGATCCTGCTAGTGATACATATGTTAGAGGGAAATTAAAAGATGGTGCAGAAGTTACTGCGAATGTAATTTTAGATAAGCAAAGACCTGATATAAGTGAAGAAGATTTAATCAAATTAATTGATAAATACAATAACGACAAAACTGTTCATGGTTTAATTGTGCAAATGCCTTTACCTAAGCATATTAATGAAAACCATATTAAGTTAGCGGTAAATCCTAAAAAAGATGTTGATGGTTTTCATCCATTAACAAATTTTGATCCATGCACTCCTAAAGGAATAATTAATTATTTAAAAAGTGAGAATGTTGTTATTCAAGGAAAGAATGCGGTTGTTATTGGAAGAAGTAATATTGTTGGTAAACCAATGCAAAAATTATTGTTAAAAGAGAATGCAAATGTTACTCAATTACATTCAAAGACTACTAATGAAGACATGAGATTTTATTTAGAACATGCTGATATTATTGTTGTAGCAGTAGGTAAGAAACATTTCTTAAATTCTAACTTTAAATTAAAAGAATCTGCTGTAGTAGTGGATGTCGGTATTAATAGAGATGAAAGTGGTTTACATGGAGATTGTGAACCTAATTTAAAAGTAAGATTACAAACTCCTGTTCCTGGTGGAGTAGGACTTTTAACTAGATTAACTTTACTTACAAATTTAATGGAGGCTTATTATGGAATTCAACATTAAAAATAGTTATGTTTATGGATTAGATAGAGCGGTTAAAGCTTCGGGTAATCCTATGAGAACAGTCATCGATGCTAATGCATGCGATGAAAAAGATTTTGGACGCGCTTATAAATTAGGAAGTGCAAGAAATGGAGAAGGACATGATAATTTCCTAAAAGGAATATTAGTGCATTTAGATGTTACTGCTCCTTTATATTGGTGGAAACAAGCACAAAGATATCATTGGTTTGATTTTGTTTCATCTCAATCAACAATGCATTGCTTATTAAAATTTAATGTTAAAGAACAATGTGTTAAAGAGACTAATCCTCAAGTATTAGATATTCTTCAAAAGATGATTGATGAATATTTAAAATTACCATTAGAAGATAAAACTAGAGTTAATAAATGGAGAGAATTAGTAGCGACTCTTCCAAGTGGATTCTGCTTAGGAGCGACTATGACTACTAATTATCAACAACTTAAAACCATGTATTTACAACGTCGTAATCATAAATTAAGTGAATGGAGAGTATTCTGTTCTTGGTGTTTAACTCTTCCACATTTTAAAGAATTAACTGGAGTAGATAAACTATGATTAGTAAAGCCCGATTAGAGACTTTAAAGAAAAAATATTGTGAACTTATCGTTAAGAAAGGTTTAAATTTTGAGAAAGGTCGAATCGTGGAAATAGCTGCGGATATTGATCAACCTGACTTTGTCAGAATGTTAGTTGAAGAATGCTATAAATTAGGAGCGAGAAGAGTAAATGTTATATGGACATATCGCCCAATTCAAAGAACGCAATATGATAAAACTTCAATTGAAGAATTAACTAAAGTTTATAAATATCAAGTCGCGCATTATGAGTTTCAAGCTAAAGAATTAACTCCACGTATTATTTTAGAAAGTGATGATCCAAATTATTTAGCCGGAGTTGATCCAGATAAGATTGCTAAAACTCAAGAAGTAAAAGCAGCAGTACGTCGTCCTTACCGCGATATCATGGATAAAGTAGAAACTCCTTGGTGCATTGCTTGTGTTCCTTCAGTTGGATGGGCAAAAGCAATATTCCCAAATGACTCTAGTGAAGTAGCAGTAAATAAATTATGGGAAGCAATATTTGATTGTTGCCGTGTATCAAAAGGTGATCCGTTAAAAAATTGGGATAACTTTAATAAAGATATTAAAGCTCGCGCTAAATGGTTAAATAGTTTGGATATTGATTATCTACATTATAAAAGCAAGAATGGTACTGATTTAAAAGTTGGTTTAACTAAACATGCACGTTTCTGTGGTGGAGCTCATGATTCTGTTCCAGGAGCGAACTTATATAATCCAAATATGCCAGCAGTAGAAACATTTACTACTCCAGATTGTAATCGCATCGATGGTATTGTTTATTCTTCTAAACCATTATGTAATAATGGACAATTAATTTCGGACTTTTATTTAAAATTAAAGAACGGAAAAATAATTGAAGTTAAAGCGAAGAAAGGTGAGAAATTATTAAAGAATATTGTATTCGCTACTGAACGTACACGTTATTTAGGTGAGTGTGCATTAGTACCTTATAATTCTCCAATTAATCAAACTGGTTTAATTTACTATAAAACTGTTTTTGATGAGAATGCGGCATGCCACTTCGCTATTGGATCTAGCTTACCTACGACATATATAAACGTTAAGACTAATAACAATAAAGAATTAATTAAAATGGGTTTAAATAAAGCTTCTAGCCATGTTGATTTCATGGTCGGGACAAAAGATTTAGATATTGTTGCCTATACTCGTAAAGGAAAGAAAGTACAAATATTTAAGAATGGTAATTGGGCGGATTAATCTATGATTAGTGATAAAGACTTAGTATTATATCAACAACAATATGCGAGACTTGTAGTTCGTGAAGGACTAAACTTTATTAAGAATAGTTATATTCATATTCATTCTGAAACTTTAGCTGAGCCAGATTTTATTACTATGTTAGTTAAAGAATGTTATGAGTATGGTGCTAGATATGTCCGTGTTACTTTCTCTGATCCTAAAATTAAATCTATAAATATTAAAAGAATGGATGATAAAGAATTAGTGAAAGTCTATGACTATCAAGTTGAATGGTTTAAATTCGCTAGAGATAATAAGACTGTAGACTTATATGTTGAGTCTATTGATCCTAATTGGTTAGAGGGAGTTAATCCAAATAAAATATTACTTCACGATACCGCATTTAAAAAAGTTGCTAAACCATATAGAGAGGCAATTCGTAATAAAACACCTTATGGTATTTGTTCGATACCTTCAGTTGGTTGGGCGAAAAGAATATTTCCTAAATTATCAGATAAACAAGCAGTAAGAAAATTATGGGAATTAATTTTTAAATGCTGCCATGTTGATAAAAAAGACGCTGTTAAATCTTGGAGAAAACATTGTGTTGAAATTGATAATCATGCAAAATGGTTAAACGGTTTAAAAATTAAAGAATTACATTATAAAAGCAAGAATGGTACTAATTTAAAAGTTGGATTATTAAAAGATACTCATTTCGCTGGAACTGCTGATTATGATTATTTCCATAAGAGAACTTTTTATAGTAACATTCCTACGGAAGAATGCTTTATTTCTCCAGATAAATATTCAGTTAATGGAATAGTATATTCATCTAAACCATTATGCTATAACGGAGTAGTGATAGATGATTTTTCTATTACTTTTAAAAATGGTAAAGCTGTTTCTTGTAAAGCTAAAAAGAATCAAAAGAGTTTAGAACAAATAATTCATACGGATAAGACTAGCGGCTATATTGGTGAAGTTGCTTTAGTCCCTTATACATCTCCTATTAATCAAACAGGAGTAATATTCCAAAGCATTCTTTATGATGAGAATGCTGCATGTCATTTAGCCTTAGGTGATTGCTATACATATACTCATGATAAATTTGAAAAATTAACAAAGAAACAATTAGAAAAACTAGGATTTAATTTTTCAAATATCCATGTTGATTTTATGATTGGCACTAAAGATTTAAATATTGTCGCTACAACATACTCAGGCAAAAAAGTTCAAATATTTAAGAATGGAGTATTCGCGAAATGAATGAAAAAGAATTAAGAGAATGTAAATTAGAATTAGCAAAGATTCTTGTTAAGTATGGTATTAACCTACCTAACAAAAAATATTTTTTAGTTACTTCTTGTTTAGATGATCTTGAATTCACAAACATGGTCATAGAAGAATGCTATAAAGCAGGAGCGAAGCGTGTTCTAGTTGAATGGGTTGATGATTATATTTTGCGCACGCATTATAAATATGGAGATAAAGAAACTTTATCTACTTATCTACCATTTGAAAAAGCAAGAAATGATTTTTATCATAAAAATTACATCCCTCAAATTATTATTTTGACTGAACACTTTGACTCCTTTGTCGGCATTGATATGGAGAAGGTTTCTTACATTAGAAATAAATTAAGAAAAGAAAAATATAAGAACACTAAATTTATATTTAATTCACATTGGACAGGAACCTTTATTCCTTCTATTTCTTGGGCAAAAGAATTATTTCCTAAATTAACTGAAAAAGATGCAATGAATAAAGCATGGGAAATGTTTTTTAAAGCAATGAGAGTAAAAATAGATGAGACTGATAAGAACACTAAAAACCATTTAGATGATCTTAAAAAAAGGTCAGCATACTTAAATTCTCTTAATATTGATACGCTTCATTATACAAGTAAGAATGGTACTGATTTAACAGTAGGATTAACAGATAAATCATTTTGGATTGGTGGAACATTTACATCAAATAAAACTAAGAGAGCTTATAATCCTAACTTCCCAACTGAAGAAGTATTTACTACTCCACATAAAGATAGAACTAATGGTGTAGTCTATGCTTCTAAACCATTATCTTTATGTGGCAAATTAATTGAAGGAATCTCATTTAAATTTAAGAATGGAAGAATGGTGGAGATCCATGCTAAAAAGAATGAAAAATTATTAAAGACAGTAATTAATGCTGATGAAAATTGTCGCTATTTAGGAGAATGTGCTTTAGTACCATTCTCTTCTCCAATTAATAAAGCATTACCTTTATTCTATAGCACTATCTATGATGAGAATGCTTGTTGTCATTTAGCGTTTGGATTAGGATTTGATGTTGCCTATAAAGGTGGAGATAAATTAACTAGAGAACAATTAGTTAAAAAAGGTGTTAACTTTGCGAATAATCATATTGATTTTATGATTGGAACAAAAGATTTAAAAATAGAAGCTAAATTAAAAAATGGTAAAAAAGTATTAATATTTAATAAAGGAGAATGGGTAAAATGAAAAAGTTAGTAAGTTCACATTATTTTAAATTATTTATTTCAGCTTTCATTGCTGGAGTAATAATGGCGTTAGCAGGATTTGAATTAGTCGCTGCTCAATCATTAAACTTATATTACGTAGGTGGATTTGTCCAAGGCTTTGGATTATTAGCAATTATTTATTTAGGTTTAGAACTTTATAACACTAAATCATTAACAATTTTAACAAGTAAAACAAAATTAAAAACTTTCTTAGAAATTGTTTTCGTCTTTATTGTTAACATTCTTACAATTGTCTTAGTCGCGGTATTAATTCGCGTAATGACTTATGGTAATGACACATTAATTAACGCTGCTAAAAAAATAGCGCAGTATCGCGTAATCGGAAGAGGAATAGGTAAAGAATGGTATGACTGTTTAATCGCCTCTTTATTCTGTGGATTTATTGTTGGCGTAGGTATAAATATTTATAAAAGAGTATCTCATCCAATTTTAAAATTCTTATCAATAATTTTAGCGACAGGAATTTATGTTGCTTGTGGATTTGAACAAGTTATGACTAATACTTTCTATATTGTCTTTGCCGATATGTTTAATGGATCAACATGCTTAGATATATTTATTACTTTAATCGGAAATACTGCTGCATGTTTTGGAGTTTACTACGCTTTTAAATTCTTATTCCCACCTAAAGTAGAAGCTAATAACGATACTCCTAATACTCAAAATTAATTTATTAATTTGCTAATTATTCTTAGCTAGTTTATTATTATCTAGCATGATTTTAATCATGATACGAGTGGTCCGCTACTAAGTCTAGGTAAGAACACTAAGAGAACATATGTGAATTTAAAGGAGGAAAAACAATGAACAAGAATTTAGTTAATGAAATTAGCAATCGTCAACTTAAAAGTAACATTCCTGATTTCAGAAGTGGTGATACTGTTAAAGTATTTGTTAAGATTACTGAAAACAATAAATCCCGTATTCAAGTTTTCCAAGGCGTCGTAATGCAACGTCGTGGCTCCGGCGTTAGCAGCACCTTCACTGTTCGTAAGATGAGCAGCGGTATCGGTGTTGAAAGAACATTCCCTCTCCACTCACCAGTTGTGAGTAAGATCGAAGTTGTTAAGAAAGGTAAAGTTCGTAGAAACAAGATTACCTATCTTCGTAAACGCGCTGGAAAATCAGCAAGAATTAAAGAAGATTTATAATCTAAATTTAATTAATAAAGTGGCCTTAACGGGTCACTTTTTTTATATTTTATATAAATAGTTATGAAAAATAATTCAATTATAGTAAAATACTAGATATAAATTATTCGGAGGAAAGAATAATGAAAATTAATAAAAAAGTAAATGGTGAGAAAACCACAATTGCTTTAGAAGGTCGTTTAGACACAGGCACTTCTCCAGAATTAGAAGTTGTTTTAAATGCAATTACTCCAACAAGCAAAGATTTAACTTTAGACTTTGCTAAATTAGAGTATGTATCTTCTGCAGGTCTTCGTGTTTTATTAACAGCACAAAAGAATATGAATGCTCATAACGGCAAAATGGCTATTGTTAATGCTAACGATGTCGTTCGTGAGGTCTTTGATGTTACTGGTTTTGCCAGCTTCATCAAAATTAACTAATTTTTCGTTAATTCTAGTTTTTAATTATTGATATCTTTTAAATGACCGTTAAAGAAGTTTTTCAATTTATAGGTATCTCTTTAATACCTATTGCAGTTACAATCCTTCTTTATTACGGATTCGAACACATTGAAAAACGTGGTAAAAAAGATATTAATAAACTTCCTAAATTTCTAAGAACTGAAAAAGGCCGCTACTGGTTTAGACAAATATTTACAGGTCTAATACTAGGCGGCTTTTCTATTGGTTTATATTTTATAGGTGTTGAAGTTAAAGATTACATTACTGGATCTAGTGATTTAAAAATTGGTATATCGACATTTTTCCCAGTCTTAGCGGGATTTATATTTGGATGGCCTAGTGCTGTAACTACTACAGTAATTGCGACAATATTTAGAATGTGTACACCATCATTCTTAAGATGGCCAACAGTCATTGCATGTATCTTAGGTGGTGGATTCTCTGCGGCAGCATCGCACTGGTTCTTAGATGATAAAAGATCACATTGGTTTAATGCATTCTTAGGTGGATTATTTGTTGAAGCGTTAAACTTACTATTCTTATTCTTATTTAATTTATCATCTATTTCTGATGCATTTAAAACGATAAGACAATTTGATATTGTTTGTTTATTATGTAATGCCTGCTGCGCAGCTATTACATGTTTAATTATTCAAATACAAAAGAAAGAAAAAGTTATTGTTAATATCAAAAAAGATAAAACTATTGGTACAAGAGTACAAGCTTGGTTACTAGTAATTTGCTTCCTCTCACTTGGATTATCAACAACATCAGCGTACATCGTTAGTTTCTCTGATGCCCATGATAACAGTGTGAGCATGCTAAACCATAATACATATGATATTCACAATGACTTTTTATTAATGAGATCACAAACAAGTCCTACTAAATGTACTGAAAGACATATAGTTTCAGAATCTGGATATTGTCTTGTATTAACCGCAGATGATAAGGACACAACTTTAGAAGGTACTACCGAATCAGGAACAGAAAAATTTACCTTCCATGGTAAAAACAAGATAGTTGGAATACCTAAAAACGTTACTGAAAAATACAATCGTCAGATGCATGATTCCTTTAAATTTGATGATGGTAAAACTATAGACCAAATGCCATTAAGTTATGCTACTGATGATTTTAAAACTAGCACCTTCAATTTCTTTTATGAAAATGTTTGGGGTGAGAGTTGTTTAATCGCTTATACAAAAGAACGTTTACCAAGTTCATTAGGAAGTGATGCAAATTTTTATTGTTTAACAATAATTCCAAGTGATGAAATATATATCTCCGCTGGAATCTCATTCCGTGTTGACTTATATGTTTTAATTCTTGTATTTATTATTTTATTCGCCTTGATTGATATCCTTATTTCTAAGAGTATTCTCAAGAATATTCAAATCATGGATACCTCACTTGAGAAGATTATGGAAGGCGATTTAAATGAAGAAATTAAACTAGTAGGAACATATAAAGAATTCCATACTTTATCTGATAATATGAATTTAACTGTCGGAGCATTAAAGAATTATGCTGCAGAAGTTGAACATCGTATGGAAGCGGAATTAAAGGTTGCTAGAGATATTCAAGTTGGATTATTACCAACATACTTCCCAGTTGAAAAAGAATATAACTTATATGCTTTAATGAATACTGCTAAAGAAGTTGGTGGTGACTTCTATGATTATATTAAGATGAATAATGGTCGTATCTTAATATTAAATGCTGACGTCTCTGGTAAAGGAGTCCCAGCAGCAATGTTCATGGTGAGAGCCAAAACATTATTTAAATCATTATCTTCAACTCTTACTGACTTAGGTGAGATTGTATCTAAAGCGAATGATGAATTATGCCAAGAAAATGATTCTGGAATGTTTGTAACTGCTTGGTTAGGTATCTTTAATCCTGAGACAGGAGAATTAGATTATATTAATGCTGGGCATACTGTCCCATTAATTAAACGTGAAGGCAAATTCCAAGTATTCCCTAATAAACATCGCATTGCTTTAGCAGCACTTCCAGGAACTAAATACGAAGTTGAATCAACATACTTAGAACCTGGTGATGAACTACTTTTATATACTGATGGAGTTACCGAAGCTAATAATGAAAAAGGTAAGATGTTTGGTATAGATAAATTAATTAATACCGCTAATAAATCAAATTACTTTAACGCAAAACAGTTATTAACTGAAATATCAGATAAAATTGCAAAATTCACAAATGGGGTTGAACAATTTGATGATATTACAATGTTATTACTTAGATACACTGGTAATAAAGAATTAAACCCAGAAAATACATTGACCTTAATTGCTAAACCAATATCCACAAGCGTGGCAGTCAACTATGTTGAATCTGTATTAGCGAGCCGTGAACTCAATCAAAAATTCATTGCACGTATCTCAATCGTTATTGACGAATTATTCGCTAACGTTGCCTATTACGCATATCCAAAAGGAAAAGAGAAAGATGTTACCGTTACTGTTGATACACGCGATGATTTATTAAAGATTAGATTAATTGACTCTGGTATTCCATTTGATCCTACCGCAAAAGAAAATCCAGATGTTACTGCTACTATTGATGAAAGAAAACGTGGTGGACTTGGAATATTTATTGTTAAGAACACAATGGATGAAGTTAGATATGAATATAAGAATTTCCAAAATATTCTCTATTTAAATAAGAAAATTAATCCTGAAGATAAAATAAATAAAAACGAATAATGGAGGTTAACAAATGGCAGAAGCATTATCAAATGAATTACTAGCTCATAAAATACTTGAGCTTGCTGGTGGTCCATCTAACATCGTTAGTGCTACCAACTGTATGACTCGTTTACGTTTGCTTGTTAGAAACGATAAGTTAGTCAAAACTGAAGAACTTAAGAAAACTATGGGAGTTCTTGGATTAATTACCGAAGGTACATTAATTCAAGTTGTCTTAGGACCAGGTAAAGTTAAAAAGGTTACAGATGAATTTAATGAATTAATTAAACTCACTGTATCAGAAGTTCCTAATGCCGTAATGGATGAAGAAACTCGTAAGCATAAAGAAAAAATAAATGCTAAGTTATCTGATAATAAATTCTTAAGATTCTTCCAAAGAATCGGAATTTGGTTTAGAACTGTTAAATGGAAAAAAGGATTAAGACATGTTGGTAACTGTTTTGCTTCCTTAATTCCAGGATTTATATTCTTTGGTATTTGTTATTCTATCTCCGTTATTATCAACGTCATATTAACTCCAGATATCTCTAAGGGATTAATTGATATTATCGCAAATAAAGATTCTTTACCTGCTGCAGGTGTTATATCCTTCATGATCTTTAGATTTATCGCTATTGGATTCATGGATTATTTAGCGATATTTGTAGGTATTAACGCTGCTAAAGAATTTGGTGTTACTCCAGTTATTGGTGGTTCAATAGGTGGATTATCTATTGTTCCTAGTTTAAATGAAATTGCTAAAACACTAGGAATGAACCTATGGAATAGTGAAACAAATAAATTCCTTTACTTTATCGAAAAAGGTAATGGTGGAGTTCTCGCTGTTATATTAGCGGTATTCCTAATTGGTTTCTTAGAAAGACATATTCGTAAACATATGCCTAACGTTTTAGATACTGTCTTTACTCCATTATTAACAATGGTCATTGGTGGAACAGTATTCTTATTTGGTATTATGCCAGTTGTTGGTATTGTTACTACTGGTATTACTAAAGGTATTCAAGCCTTATCTAATCCAGCATGGGCGTGGTATGTACGCGCTCCTATTGGATTTGTCCTTGGTGCATGTTTCTTGCCGATTATTTCTCTTGGATTGCATCACGGCTTAACTCCATTCTATGCTGAGTTATCTACTAAACCTGGTGGATTAGTCTTATATCCTATATTTGCTATGAACGATGCTTGCCAAGTTGGTGTTGCTGCATCAGTCTGGTTAAAAGCTAAGAAAGCTAAACATGAAAGATTACAACAAAATATCGCTGGTGGTATTGTCCCTGAAATACTTGGTATTTCTGAACCATTAATTTATGGTATGACATTACCAATGGCTAAACCATATCTTCCAATTGCTTTAGGTGCAGGATTAGGTGGAGCATGGATCAATGCTTGGGGTATTGGTTTCTGCTCATTTGACTGCTCTGGTTTATTAGGTATCCCATTATGTATGTATGTTAATGCTCTTGGTACACAACCAAGACCAGCATTAGCAATTGGTTTATATGTTGCAGGTTGGGCAATTGCAGTTATCTCAGGATTCTTATTTGCAATGCTATTAATTAAACCTAAACACTTAGAGCGTGTTCCTAGATAAATATAAGGAGAATGATAGTTATGAAAAATATTAAAAAGATTCTAGCATTAACATTATGTTCTTCTGCAATGTTAATAGGATGTAATAAAAGACAAAAGATTACATTAGAAGTCGCTAATGAGTTTTGCTTAAAGAATTATAGTGCAATTACAAAAGAATGCTCTCAAACTGATGTAAATTATAATTTAACTTTTAAATTCAATGCTAGTGAAGGAGAAGATGAGATTAAAAAATATGCTCAATTAATTGTAGGTTGGTATTCTTTATATAGCGCAGATTCTATAAGTTTTATTCCAAAAGATCTAATTAAAATTAATGGAGATATTTTAACTATTAAAGGTTCAGTTCCTCATAAAAATAATTTAATTGAAAGTACTGATGAACAAAGAATGTTGTTCTATGTGCAATCATTAGGTGTTAGAAAAGTAACAGGTGATAAAGTCAATTCATATATCATCGAATATACTGATACATGTTATAAAGATTATGATATTTATGTCGCTAACAACAATAACATTGTTATTACAGGAACATCTAAGATGGGAATACAAGGTGTAGATTTGCCTTTATTTTTCCCAAATTCTGAAGATATTTTTAATAATGATGGATGCTATGAAAAATGCACTGTTAAATTAGCAAAAGGTGATAAAGTTGAAACTAATGGTAAAACAATGTTTAACGTTGTAGAGAACTCTTCAATTACAGCAAAATACACTTACTTTTAATTAATAATTTAAATAAAAAAATAGCACCTCAACAGGTGCTATTTTATTTTGCTTGTTGGTGCCCGAGACCAGACTTGAACTGGTATGGATTTGACTCCGCAGGATTTTAAGTCCTGTGCGTCTACCGATTTCGCCACTCGGGCACTCATGGTGATCCATTGGAGACTCGAACT
>DCIT01000021.1:16017-16441 GCA_002317145.1 Caryophanales bacterium UBA1719 | reverse complement strand
GGATTGCTAATGTTGGATGAGTATCGTTTAAATGGAAGACATATGCATCTGGTAAATTATCAAGATTTTTATATTGTCTTAAATGACCTTTAATAATTGATTGAAGTCCTGCAGATACTAAAAAGTATTCTTGTTTTAAACGTAACATCTTTCCATCGTCATTGCTATCATCTGGATATAAGTTATAACAAATTTGACGAATATTATTTAAGTATTCATTGAAGTTAACTCCTTCTGGAAGAAGTTCACTACTTGGTTCTGCGCTCCATAAACGTAAAGTATTTGTAACGCCATTACGATATCCAACAATTGAAACATCATAAGGCATCGCTAAGACTGGAAGTGCTCCGGCGGTACGCATAGCAAATCCACCATCAGGTTTAATATAAGTTTCAGTGTAACCATAGAAGTTAACGGTGACCGC
>DCIT01000021.1:0-16002 GCA_002317145.1 Caryophanales bacterium UBA1719 | reverse complement strand
TTTGTTAACCATTGATCTGGTAATTCTTTTTGATAACCTTTATCTAATTTTTGACGGAAGAATCCATATTGGAAACGTAAGCAGTTACCATGTCCTGGATATCCTAAAGAAGCGATAGAATCAAGGAAACATGCCGCTAGTCGACCAAGTCCACCATTACCTAAACCGGCATCTGCTTCTTTCTCTTCGATCTCATGAATATTGATTCCTAAATCTGCTAAACCTTTTTTAGCAACTTCATATATTCCAAGATTTTGCATGTTATTAACAAGTAATCTGCCAATTAAAAATTCCATTGAGAAATACACTAATTGTTTTTGATGTTTTTGAATAACAGCGTCATGAGTTACACGGTATTCATTACCAGCATAATCTCTAACCATTTCACCTAGAATATCGTAACGTTCAGTAATATGAGATGTCTCAACAGAACGTCCATATTTTTGCGATAATCTAAGCGCAAATTCTTTCTTAAAAGCCTCTTTTGTTTTAAACATAAATATCCTCCAATTTATTCGCCTTTATATTTAAATATACAAGCACCAAATGATGCTAATTTAATTGTCATTTTATATGGTTTATTTTCAGGTCCACCATTTTCAGTATGAATTGGTAATCCATTATATTGATTCCATCCTGAATAAACATCTTTATCAGAGTTAAATATCTCTTCATATAATCCTGGACGAGTCATTCCAACATCATATCTTTCGTAGTAATTACCGGTCATATTAAAGATAAATATTAAATGGGAATTACCGACTCTTCTTTCAAAAGCAAAGACTGATTGATTCGCGTTATCAACCATTAACCAATTGAAATGAATTGGATTATGTTCTTCAACTTTCATCGCATCTTCATTTTGATAAATTAAGTTAAGATCTCTAACGACTCTAGTCATCGAATCATGTTTAGGGAATGTACGTAAGTTCCATGGTAAAGATTTAGATTCATCCCATTCATCAAAGCTCGCTAATTCATTACCCATGAAATTAAGTTTCTTTCCTGGATGAGAGAATTGATAAGCATATAAGTTACGTAGTAAGGCAAACTTTTGATCATAGTCTCCCCACATCTTATTTATAATTGTTCCTTTACCATGAACAACCTCATCATGACTTAAAGGTAATAAGAAATTCTCTGAGAAGAAATAGGCCATTGAGAAAGTTAAATGATTATGTTCATATTTTTTATAAATAGGATCTTTCGAATAATATTTTAAAGTATCATTCATCCATCCTAAATCCCATTTATAATCAAATCCAATTCCGCCATATTCTATCGGTCTAGTAACTCCTAAGAAATCCGTAGAATCTTCAGCAATCATCATTAAACTTGGATGAGCATAATGTAATTTACCATTTAATCTTTTTAAGAATTCTATCGCTCCAGTATTCGCACCAATTGCTTTATTACCATCCCAGAATAATAAGTTAGAAACTGCGTCCACTCTAATACCATCAACATGGCAGTAACAAGCAAAATAATTCATTGCACTCATTAAGAATGAACGTACGGGATCTTTACCTAAATCAAATTGACAAGAACCCCAAGGTGAGAACATATGTTGTTTATCAGAATACTCAAACATATGAGTACCATCATATTCAAATAACGCCCACTCATCTTTCGCAAAATGTACAGGAGCAAAATCAACAATAACACCTAATCCCGCTTGATGCATTCTATCAACAAAACTCATGAATTGTTTTGGATTACCATATCTAGAATCTATTGAGAAAAATCCTGTCGCTTGATAACCCCAAGAACCATCAAATGGATATTGACATAAAGGCATACACTCAACATGGGTATATCCTAATTCTTTCATATAAGGAATTAAATGATCAGCAATCTCTTCATAAGAAATATTACGACCATCAACCTTACCCTTCCATGATCCTAAATGAACTTCATAAATTGACATAGGACGATCAAAATTACGAGTTTGTGATTTCATGAATTGATCATCATGCCAAATGAAATTTTCTATATCAAATAACTTCGAAGTTGTATCTGGTCTATTGCTAGAGAAGAATGCAAATGGGTCGATTTTATCGACGTATTTGCCCTTTGCATTTTTAAAATGAAATTTATATGATTGATAATCTTTTAATCCTGGGACAAATACTTCCCAAATGCCGGATTCATCAATCTTATTCATTTTATCCACGCTTGGATCCCAGTTATTCCATTCTCCTATGACGCTTACATCAGTTGCGCTAGGAGCATATAGTCTAAACATTACACCTTTTTTCTTTTTATCGTTCTTGCAGAAATGTGCACCAAAATATCTGAATCCATCGATAGATTGGCCCATTAAATAATCATATAGTATTCCGTATGCCATATTAAAATCCTTCGTTGATAATTAGATTATAGATTATTTTAATGTAAATTACATTAACAAAGTTATTTGTAATACTAATTTCTATTATTTTTAAATTAACTTATCTATTTCTAAATTAATTTTATTTGCAATTATAAATAACTTAATATAACATATTACGCAGTAAACAAAGTAGAAAGTTCTCTAACCCGAGACACCAGACCTACAAAGTAGATTGGTAGATGCTACAAAGTAATTTATTTACTTTAGAGTGTGGGTGCGAGAATCGCACCTATTTTATTTACAAGGAGGATATAACTTATTTATTACCAACAACCTGGCAAAATGCCAGAAAAACAAAATTCTGATCTAGTAAACGAAAGAGTTCGTTTCCCATCAGTAATGCTTATAGGTCCTAATGGAGAACAACTAGGAGTTATGAGTAGTCGCGAAGCATATGAAAAAGCTATCGAATATGATCTAGACTTACTATGCGTCGCTCCAAATGCTAAACCACCGGTTTGCAAAATTCTCAATTATGGTAAGTATCGTTTCGAACAACAGAAGAAAGCCAAAGAGAATAAAAGAAATCAACAAATGCACATGGTTGATTTAAAAGAAGTTCAATTAACACCTCAAATAGGTGAACATGATTTACTTACTAAAGCTAATCGTGCAAAAGAATTCTTACAAAACGGAGACAAAGTAAAAGTAGTCGTTCGTTACCGTGGTAGACAATTAGCACATATCGATGTTGGCCAAGAAGTATTAAATAGGTTTATTGCTCAACTAACAGAAGTATCGACTATTGAAAAACCAGCCTCTATGGAAGGTAAGTTCATGATAGCGATACTTGCTAGTAAATTTAGAAAGTAGGAGAGGTAGAAAACTATGCCAAAAATGAAAACTAAACGCGCATTAGCTAAACGCGTTAAACTTACCGGAACTGGTAAGATGAAAAGAAAATGTGCCTATAAAGGACATTTAGCACCAAGAAAAACAACTAAACAAAAAAGACACTTACGCAACGCAAGATTAGTCGACAAAACTGACTACAGCCGCGTAAAAGATCTTTTACAATAATATAAGGAGGATAGTTTATGAGAGTAAAAGGTGGAACAGTAACTCACGCAAGAAGAAAGAAAGTAATTAAAAAAGCTTCCGGTTACTTTGGTAGTAAACATACTTTATTTAAAACCGCTAAAGAACAAGTCCTTCGTGGTGAAAGATATTCTTACATCAACCGTAAAGAATTAAAATCTGACTATAGAAAACTTTGGATTAAAAGAATTAACGCTGCCTGTAGAGAAAATAACATTTCTTATTCTAACTTCATGCACGGATTAAAAGTTGCTAAAGTTAATATCAATAGAAAGATGTTAAGTGAATTAGCTATTAACGATGCTAACGCTTTTAAAGCCTTAGTTAAAGTCGCTAAAGAAGCCAAATAAATTTATTTATTTAAAACCCACACTTTAATTTTTATTAGTGTGGGTTTTATTTTGCGACTTTATGGTTTTAATGTTCCGATAGGAATAACAAATACATTATCATCTCTTTTATAGGCTGTACCATCACCGGTTATAACAATTTTTAAATCAGGTAAACGCATTTTAATATTTTTTGTTTCCTTATTATAATCAATTATTAACTTTTCTATTTTGTTTAAATGTTGAGCCGCTTCTTCTACATAATAATGTCCCAATTTGCATTCAATTAAAGCATATCTTCCGTTATTTAAATGTAATACTATATCAACTTCTAATCCACTTCTATCATGATAATACGATATTTCTCCTCCCAGTGGCATTGAGTAAATTCTTAAATCTCTTACACATAAGGATTCAAATAAAAACCCAAGTGTATTAAAGTCTTGATTAAAATATTCAGGAGATAAATTCAATGCGGCGACTGCAATCGAAGGATCTATTAAATTTCTTTTTCTTCCTCTTCTTATTGCTGTTTTAGACCTAATAGCAGGAGACCAAGCTTCAATATCTTCAATAATATGAAGTTCTTCTAAATCATATACATAGTCATAATATGTTGGCTTGGTAATCTCTTGCACACCATTTATATCTTTAATTATTGTTGTATTTTCAGCCAAAGTACAAATATTACGCGAATATGATTTTAACAACTGTTTAGTTATTTTTTTATCTCTTTTCACACCTCTAATTTTTGATATATCAATCGAAATCGTTTTGTCATAAATTTCTTTAGCGACATTTAGCTGACCTTTTTTTGTTTTTTGAATAAGCGCGCTAGGCCATCCACCTCTACAAATAGCAAATATTAAATCATCTAGGTTAATTTTTGAGTCTGATTTAAAAGGAACTTCTTTCGTATCAATTAATTTTGACAACGATACTGTTCCGTTAGATTCCCCGCTTTCAAACAAAGACATTGGATACATATTAAGTGTAGATATACGTAAAGTACCAGTATGAGGAGTATTAACAATTGCTGATGAAGAACCGGTAAAAATAAAACTTCCAATCTCTTGATTATCATCTATGTATTTTCTTGCTGCACCCCACGTTTTTGGTGCATCTTGCCACTCATCAAATAATATTGGTTTTTTATTAGCAAGTAATTTAGAAACCATTGTATTTACTAATGTCAAATAATAATCTTTTTTCTCTTCATCTTGAAATTCAATAATTGTTTTAGCCAATCTTTTTGCTGATGTGGTTTTCCCACATCCTTTAGGCCCTGCAATTAAAACTCCTCCAAATGAAGATAATTTTTCTTTTAATAACTCATCTGTGATTCTTTTTATGTAATTAATTTTCATAAAATTATAATAATTGCATTTTACTAATTTGTCAATTTTTACTTTACTCATTTGTTATATTTTATTTTACTTATTTGTTAATTAATTTTATTGACTTTAAATCAATTAGTGATTTAAATAAATATATGAAAGTATTAAATAAATTATTAGTGCTTGTAGCTTCAATAGTATGCTTAGGCACCTCTTTTTCTTGTAATAAAACTACAAAGATTCAATTACTTGCAACATCAGATTTACACGGAATGCTTGTACCGTTTGACTATGCTTTAGACTCTGAAACTAAAAACGGAAGTTTATCTCAAATAGGTACGGCGATAGAAAAATATAGAAACAATAATACATTAGTAATTGATTGCGGAGATATTATTCAAGGTAATTATGCTGAAATTTTCAAAGATGAAGAAGTTCATCCAATGATTCAAGCACTTAATTTACTTAATTATGATGTCTTTGTAACTGGTAACCATGAATATAACTTTAATATGGAACGTCTACAAAGAAATTTAAAAGGATTTAAAGGTGCAGTATTAACTGGTAATGTTGTTAAGAAAGATACATATGAACCATTAGCAGATTCTTTTAAAATCTTTAATAAAGGTGGCATAAGAATAGGCGTTGTAGGGATGACTAATTACTTAATTACTAAATGGGATAGCGCAAACTTAGAAGGTTGGAAAGTTACTGATCCAATTGAAGAAACTAAGAAAGTTGTTAAGAATCTAAAAGATAATGATTTAGCGGATGTTATTGTTGCAGTTGAACACTTTGGCATAAATAGAGATGAAGGTGGACAAGGAGTCTCATGCGCAGATCTCGCAAATGCTTGTCCTGAAATTGATGTCATTATTGGAGGACATCAACATGAAGTTGTTAATACAACTGTAAATAATTCATTAATCGTTGAAAACAAAAGCAATGCTCAAACAATGATGAAAATTGATTTAGAAGTTAATAAAGTAAATAACAAAAACGTTGTATCAAAGAAAACTGCAACAGCTTTAAATATTAAGGAATTTGAGACTAATGCAAAGATAAATGAATTTGCTAAACCTTTTGATGAAAGAGCGAAAGCAAATGCTAGAGAACCAATAGGAAAACTAGTAAATGGTCCTATGGCCAAACCGTTTGAAATTACAAAGGTTCCATCAACATACATGAAACCTACACCACTAGTTAGATTAGTTAATGAAGTTCAATTAGCAGTAGCAAAAGAGGAATGCAAAGAAATTGCAGATAAAATCAAAGTATCTTCCGCCGCAATTGGTAACTACCATTCTAATTTAGAAAAAGAAGAAATTCGTAAATGTGATTGTTCGAATATATATAAATATGAAAATTATTTATATGTTTTAGAAATGAATGGTAAACAATTAAAACAATATATGGAGTGGGCAGTTACATTTTTAAATCAATATAAAGATAAGGATTTAACCATTTCTTTCTCAAGTAAAATACCTGTCTTTAACTATGATATGTTTGCCGGAGTAAAATACGATGTAAATATTTCAAAAGAAGCTGGATCAAGAATTGAAAATTTAAAATGGGAAGATAACGATACTTCAGTTAAAGAAGATGATGTTTTTTATATAGCGGTAAGCCACTATCGTGCTAATTCTCAATTATTAAATCCAGGTGTTATATATCCAGAAAATGAACGTCCAAAATTATATAAGAGTGATTTAAAACAAGGACAAGGAATTAGAGAAATGATTGTTGATTATATTACTGAAAAGAAAACAATAGATGCAGATGACCATAAATATAACGTGAATAATTGGGAAATAACTGGAATTGAATGGGACGAAACTAAACACAAAACTGCAGTTGATAAAATTAATAACAACGAATTAGATATCGGTGAATTTAACACCAAAACAATTACAGAAGAAGATATTAAATAAATTATTTATTAACTGGAACGTTCTTATGTTTAGTTAATATATTAATTTTGGTTTCTTTATCAAAGAAATGCATTACTTTACCAGTGAATGTTAAATATATAGTTGAACCTGCAGTTAATAATTTTTCTTTTTGATCAGGTGTAATAGAAATAGTTGGTATTCTAACAATAATATCATTTCCTTTTACTTCACCATGAACATGTAATTCACTACCCATCATTTCGCATACTTTAACTTTACATGCAAATGCTGAACTTGAAGATTTACTTGCTAACTCAATATGCTCAGGTCTTACACCTAAAATAATTTTTTGAGTCTTAATATTTTTACTCTTTAATTCAGTACCTTTAGAGGAATCCACTAATATCTTAGAATCAAATGGATTAACGTAATATTTAGTTTTATCTTTAATTAAATCGCATTCAATAAAATTCATCATTGGTGCACCAATAAATCCAGCAACAAACATGTTATCAGGCATATCAAATACTTCAATTGGAGTACCAACTTGTTGAATATAACCATCTTTCATAATGACAATACGATCACCTAAAGTCATAGCTTCAGTTTGATCATGAGTAACATACACGAAAGTCGAATTAATCTTCTTACGAAGTAAAATTATTTCCGCTCTCATCTGATTACGTAACTTCGCATCTAAGTTAGATAATGGTTCATCCATTAAGAATATTTTTGATTCTCTAACCATTGCTCTACCAATCGCAACTCTTTGTCTTTGACCACCAGATAATGCTTTTGGTTTACGAGTTAAATATTCAGTTATACCTAATATCTTTGCAGCATCCGTAACACGTTTATATATTTCATCTTGACTCATCTTAGGATTCTTTTTTAATCTAAGTGAGAATGCCATATTTTCAAATACAGTTAAATGTGGATATAAAGCATAGTTTTGGAAAACCATCGCGATTCCTCTATCCTTTGGAGGAAGATCATTGACTACTTCTCCATCAATTTTAATTGTGCCTTCAGAGATATCCTCTAATCCTGCGATCATTCTTAATGTTGTAGATTTACCACATCCAGAAGGACCTACAAAAACAACGAATTCTTTATCTTTAATATCTAAATTAAATTCATGAACCGCTACAACATTTCCTTGATAAATCTTCTTAACTTTTTCTAATTGTACTCTAGCCATAAATAATCTCCTTAACCTTTAACAGCTCCACCGGTAACACCAGATACATAGTATCTTTGCAAACAAATAAATAAGATAGTTACAGGTAACGATACTAATACTCCACCAGCGCAGAACACTGTAAAGTAATTAGCAATCTTATCTTGTTGTAATAAACTCCATAATCCAACTGCAACGTTATATGAATCGCTATAACCAAAAGAAATATATCTAGCAAATACGAAATCTCCCCAAGGAGCCATAAACGCCGTTAATACTGTATATATTAATATCGGTTTAGCTAATGGAAGCATAATCTTATAAAATACTTGGAACTTAGTCGCTCCATCAACATATGCTGCTTCATCTAAACTCTTTGGAATAGTATCAAAATATCCTTTAGATATGTAATATCCCATACCACTAGAAGCACAATAGACTAATATTAATCCACCTATCGCCCCATTTTGAGTTAACCCTAACATTTTTAATACATAATATAAAACTATAGTTGTTAAAAATCCCGGGAACATTCCTAATACAAGCATAAAGTTCATCATGAATCTTCTACCTTTAAAACGGAATCTAGATAAGACATAACTCATCATGATTGTCATTGCAGAAGATAATATTGCTGTCGCAAGAGCCATAATAAATGTATTTAAGAACCAACGCATAAACGGAACTTGTGAATCCGTAAATAAAACTACATAACTCGCTACTCCCCAGTGTTCAGGGAAAATAGTCGATGGAACACCAGCACCACCAGTACCATCAGCATTTACACCAAAAGATGCAAATATTAAAAATACTAAAGGAATTAACCATACCGCAGAAATTAATATTAAACCAGTATATGCCGCAATATTACCAGCTAATCTTCTTTTTTTAATAGAAGCTTTATGTGGACGATAAACATCGTATTGATCAACTTTCTTCTCGACCTTACGCATATTATTGGAACTCCTCTTCATTTCTTGTACTTGGTAATAAGTTATAGACAATTAATGAAATAACCGCCACCACTAAGAAAACCATAATACCTATAACTGCAGCAAATTTATAGTTATGGTTATCAACAGTTAATTTAAATAACCAAGTAATAAGTAAATCCGTACCACCAGAGTTAAATGAATTTGTAACCTTAGGTCCTCCACCAGTTAATAAGTAAATAACATTGAAGTTATTCATATTCGCAATAAAACTAGTTAATAAATAAGGACCAGTAACAAATAACATATAAGGTAATGTAATCTTGGCATATTGCTTCCATGGACTTGCACCATCAATCTTAGCGGATTCATATAAATCAGATGGGATATTCATTAAAATACCAGTCGTAATTAACATTAAATAAGGAATACCAATCCAAATATTGATTACGATAACTAAACTTCTAGCAATCCATCTATTATTCCAGAAATCAATATTTGTATGGAAAATGGTATTAATTATTCCATTCGCTGTAAACATTTTAGAAACGAATAGTAATGATACAAATTGTGGAACAGCGATGGTAATAATTAATATTGTTCTCCACATTTTTTTAATCTTAATACCTTTCTTATTAATAAGCATTGCTACGGCCATACCTAAGAAGTAGTTTGTGAAAGTCGCTAGAACTGCCCAGACTAATGTCCATGCGAGAATCTCACCAAAGGCGGCAGAGAAATATTTAGATCCACTACTCCATCCAAATAATTGATTAAAGTTATCTAATCCAATCCAATGGAATAAATTATATGGAGGAGTGTTGTTCATATCATAGTTAGTGAACGCTATTAATATCATGAAGACAATCGGTAAGACTGTAAATAATAAGATTCCTACTGTTGGTAATGCTAATAAAGTTTTATGGAAATCATTATCTACTAAGCTTCTTAAATCATCTTTAGTAGATTTAACTTTTTTACCACTTGCCTCGATTTCTTCACATATCTTATTTTGTTTAATATTTAATCGCCATGTATAGATAAAGGCGATAGAGACAATAATAGTTATTATTGAATATAAGAGAATCTTAAATGAATTATCATGATAGACAATTTGTTGGACCCATACTCCATTTACTAAAACACGAACATATTCATGAGCAACAGTACCTAGCGAGCCTAGTCTTGCTAAATAATGTGATCCAAACATAGTCATGAAAACAATATATAGAGCTTCGAAGCCCATAAATAATATTCCACGACCTATTTGTTTTCTAGCAAATGATCCAAACCCCATAAAGACATAAGATAGTTTTGTTTTATAAGAGCCTTTCTTAAATGTTCTACCTATATCCTTAATATCATTAACAAAGAATAAGAATATTCTTTTAAAGAAATTTCCTATCTTAAATAATAAATTCTTTAGTTTATGAGGAATAGATAAGAACCAATAGGAAAATTTAATCGCTCCACGTTTACATCTAGAATAGCGAAGTAATTCAAAATCAGTTTTTTTAGTCATAATTTATTCTTCCTCCACTAATGTAGCGATTTGTTTATCGTAACCTTCTAATAATTCTTTAGCTTGGGCGGTTGTTATACCACTTTTATACTTTTTATCGTTTTTAAGTTGTCCTGAAACACGGTCTTCACCATAGTTCCACCAATCATTTGGATAACAACCTTGTGGAACAGCATATTTATTTTGCTTTGCTAAAGCTATTAATGAGGCAGCTCCTTTAACCTTTTCATCAGTTAATGCTTCTATATTAGATGGTCCCCATCCTACAGCTTCAAAACGATCTAATTGACATTCTTTATCAGTTAAATATTTCGCTAATTTAGCACACCAATAAGCTTCATTTGCATCACTATGAGGTTTAACTCCCATTAATTTATATCCAGAGAATGATCCCATTTGATAAGTAGATGTTTTTTTATCATCGTCGTCGTCAGTAACGGTAAAAGTTGGTAATTTGGCAACACCAAGATTATCTTCACCTACTTTTGTTTTAGCACTTTCATAATCCCAGTTACCATCAACTAAAGCAATAACACCACTATCTTCTTTCATGTCATCAGCATTATGTGTATCTAGATAATAATCAGATTGAAATATCTTAGCCATTGCTTTACAAGCAAAAACTCCGTTCTTAGAGAAATCATCATCTTTAGCAATAAACTTACCACTTGAGGAGGTTGTCCAATCTGAATGGCACATTGGATCTTCGCTTACTACACCATCAACAATTTTATGCGATAAGAAAAATCCAGCAGAATACCACCAACCTTTATCAACATTTACACCAAATCTTTTTCTTTTTTCAGGTGTCGAAACATTTTTGCAAGTTTCTAATATTCCTTCAACAGTTTCATAACTTTTTTCGTAAGCACCAGTGAAATACTTCTTGTTATAAAACAAGAAATATCCATTATCTGAAGTAACTGGATAAGAATAAATATGTTTACGTTTATCATTCTCACCTTTATGAGTTACAGCAGCTATTGCTCCTTCAACATGTTCTTTTTTTACTTCTTCTTCTAATCCACTTACTGTCATTTCATCTTCTGAAGAATTAGGGATAGCCGATAATGCTCCTGCTGCTATTAATCGTGTGAATTGATCTTGAGCATAGACAAATAAATCTGCACCAGATTCAACGTCAGTAATCATGTTTGATGCAGCATCTTGTTCACTAACAGTATCTATTCTGACATTATATTTAAAGTCAGGATTGTTAGTTTTAAATCTATTAACTTCTGTCTTAGTAGTCTCTACTATTTTAGAGTCAACCCAGATGGTTAATGTTTTTTTATTATTGCAGTTAGCTAAAACAGCAATGCAAAAAACACCTAAAGGTAGAAACGCAACTTTTTTATTCATATTAATATTATCTAATAATATTATTTAGTTGGCAATTTATATTTATATATAGGATTAAGGTTTAATTTAACTATTTTATAAGAGATAGATTTTACTTTTTCACTTCTCGCTGCCATAGAAGAAGTTTCGACTGTCTTACCAATCTTTAAAGGAGTGATAGATACCACTAATTGATAATTAGAGGCTTCTAAATCTTTCTTATATCCTTTTAATCCAATTTCTAAAGGATTATTCTCTCCATCAGAGAAATGATCAGTAATTAATTTATCATTACAATATACATAAATAATATCGCCTAAATATTTAATTGATAATAAATAATCGTCATGTTTTTTAAATATATCTTTTGGTAGTTGAATAATATATTTAGAATTACTAACTTCTTTAAAGCTAACTTTAAATTGTTCTAGTTTATTAGATAACTTATATTCTTTATCTTTTATTTTAATTGATACTTTATTATTTATAGATTCAACGTAATCAGTTAATAAGTCTCCATTAGTGATAACATAACTATTTTTATATAAGTAAAAGTTATTTGCTTCTTCTCTAGTTAATAAAAGTATTTCAATTTTCTTATTTCCTTTTGAAACATAATAATGATTATTTTTATTAATAACTTTTACTTTATTTTCAAATTTAAATGTTGGAATCATGTTTGGAATAATAAAGAAAATATATAAATTATTAATTTTACTAATTAATTGTGCAGTTGCAGATTTTAATAAGATTCCATCCATATTTAAATTAAATGGAAGAATAGCGTTTTCTCCACCTTTAATTGATAGTTTATTAAATTTAATAATTTCCTTATCTAATTTAATAGATATATTGATATCTTTCTTATCTTTTACATTAGCGTGATCTTGGAAATTATTAATAAATAAATATCCAGCATATCCATTTGTTCTTACCGCATATCTAAGTGTATTTAAGTCATATGGATTAATCTTATTAGCATCTTTTGGTAAGACAGTTTGATAAGTCGCTAAATCTTTACCAAATCCTTTTAAGAAATAATGTAAACATTTTAATCTTCTATATGATTCTCTCACTTGTCCAAAAGATCCTAAAGGAGCTTGATAGTCATAACAAATCTTTGGTACTTGTCCTTCATTTAGAAATTGATTATTAATTCCTAAAGGATTATTACCACCTTGGAACATATAGTAACCTAGAAGGTTACATCCTGATGCTAGTTTAATATTCGCCATAGCATCGACAGATTTATAATCAAACTTACCGCGGTAATAATAAGAACACATTGAACCTCCACCCATCTCACAACATAAATAAGGACGAGTTTCTGGTTTATAACTTGGTTTAAAATCGTTAGTGCATATAAATCCATCTTTATGGAAGTTTTGATAAATATATTCTTCCGTGCATGGATGTTTTCCTTTATAAGAGTAAAAGATCCATGGACGATATGCATATCCACCCCATAAAGGCATAACATCTTTAGGGACAACTGCTCCACCCCACGCTGTAGCAGTAAAGAAAGCCGGAGTCATTCCTACTTCTATCATTATCTTTTTAATAGCGTTCATGTAATTATCACTATTAACGCCTTTATTAACCCATTCGTTAGAGGTGTTTGCGGTCATCTCCCAAGGAGCACTGGAATGGTTATATTCGTTATCAACTTGAACAGCGATTATTGGTCCACCATCTTTAAAATATAGTCCTTCAAATTGTTTCGCGTATTCTTTAAATAATCTTTTTGTATATCTTAAAAATCCTGCATCCGTAGATCTAACGGTAAATGGTTTACCATATAACCAATCAGGTAATCCACCATTTCTTACTTCACCATGGCAGAATGGTCCGACTCTAGCGATAACATCCATATGATGTTTTTTACATAATAAAATAAACTTTCTAATATTTTTATTATCTTTAAAATTAAAAATACCTTCTTGTTCTTCATGGTGAATCCAAAATAAATAAGTCGCGATAGTATCAATACCGCAGTTTTTCATTTTAATTATTTCATCTTCCCAACGAAATTCTTCTACACGAGAAAAGTGGAATTCACCAGTCGCTCCTAAATATGGAATAGAATTTCTTTCCATATAATAGTTCGTGAATTTAATTGATTGTTTATTCTTATTAAAATAAGAAAAATCATTTAAATAATAAATCTTTTTCTTTTTTAAATTATTCGCATTTATTACTAGATTCATTTTCACTTACCTTCTTATCTAATTTTATAGCATAAGGATAACTCATGAAAGTATATCCTAACAAAGTTAATAAAACACTAAATGATAATAATGCTGAATCTAATGCTTTAGGAAACACTGTATTTTTTACTATATCTAAAAGCATTAATATAAATAAAATAGATAAACCCGTGAATACTATTCCTATTAATAAAAACAATATAAATGATTTTGTCTTTCTCACTAATCTAGGAGTAACAGTCAACTCTTTCATGAAAGTAGAACCTTTCTTAAAAGAAATAAAAGTAGATATAGAAGCATATATAGAAATCGCTAACATAAAGATATTCGCTAATATCATTAAAATAGCCTCAAATACTCCAGATTTACTAGTTAACTTAAATAATTCTATAAAGGAGAATACTACTCCAAACATCGCAACTCCAAAACAGATAATCGTAGTAATAAATGTAATTATTCTATGTCTCTTCTCATGCATAAATTATTCTATTGTTATTGTCTCTATATTCTCTATCGCTTCATCAATTAAAGATTCATAATCAAACTTAGATTCATATAATAAAACATGTTTTTCATTAGGTTTAGTCTTTGGATTCTTTGGTTCAAAAATTGTACAGCAATCTTCAAAAGGTCTAATGGAGATATCATAAGTATTAATACGTTTAGCAATTTGAATTATATCAAGTTTATCTACTGCCGCTAATGGACGAATAACTGGAAGCTCTCCTACTTTCTCAATTACTTGCATAGAATTGAGAGTTTGCGAAGCAACTTGACCAATGGATTCTCCATTGCAAATTGCTAAACAACCTTTTTTAATTGCTACCTTATTCGCGATTCTATACATCATTCTTCTCATGATAGTTATGGCATAACTTTCATCAGAGTGTTTATATATTTCTTCTTGTAATTTAGTGAATGGAACGATATGTAATTTAATAGAGTATTGATATCTATTTAATTCTTTTAATATGTCTTTTAATTTATCTATTACTGCTGCATTAGTGTATGGAGGAGAGGCATAGTGAATACACTCTAAGATGATTCCTCTTTTCATTAATAGATATGATGCAACTGGAGAATCTATACCTCCAGATAACATCATTAAAGCTTTACCGGCTACTCCAATAGGATATCCACCACTACATGGTATTGTTTTAATAAATAAATATGTTCCTTCATCTCTTACTTCAATATTTACTTTAATATCCGGATTATGAACATCTACTCTTAAAGGTATGTTCTTTAATATTTCTGGAGCGACCATACGGATAATATCATCGCTTTTAATCGGAAATCTTTTATTAGATCTTTTACATGTTACTTTAAAAGTTCTTGCACCTGTTAATCCTTTAAGCATCTCTACCGCTGTCTTTTTAATTAACTCAATATCGGATTCTATTTTAATTACTAAACTTAAAGCATGAATACCGGAGATATCTTTTAAGATATCAATAATCTCTTCAATATTTTCTTCTTTAGTATCAATATAAACATGATCATAACGAACATCATACTCAATAGAAGTATATTTCTTTAATGCATGTTTGATATTTTTAACAAGCATTAAGACAAAGTCTTTTTTATTCTTTCCTTTTGTCGATAGTTCTCCAAAACGAATCATTATGATATGTGGATGAATCATCTTAATTCTCCTAATAATTTATTAAGTTCATTAATGAATGTTTTACATTCTTCTAATGTATTAGATATAGAAAAAGAGATGCGAATAGAGTTACCTGCAGTTTCTTTATTTCTACCCATATTAATTAAGTTAGATGAAACCGCATCGCTTTTTTTGTGACACGAACTTAATGAAGAAACATATATTT
>DCIT01000028.1:2380-2976 GCA_002317145.1 Caryophanales bacterium UBA1719 | reverse complement strand
GTTAATTAAAAAAGAAATTAAAAAAGTTAAAGTAATTGATATTTCTTCATTAAATAAAAAGATTGTTACTAAAGTAAATGTCAAAAAAGAAGAAATAGGGAACGATTTATTCGCCGATTTAATTGCAGTTAAAAAAATATATAAAGGTCCAGCAATAATTGTTGATATAGGAACAGTGACAAAAGTATTAGCCTTAGATAAAACTAATGCTTTTGTTGGAGCGAATTTCTTTACAGGATTAGATACTTCTAAAAAAGCTTTAAGTAATGATACAGATGCTTTACCTAACATTGATTTAAAAATGCAAAATAAAGTAATTGGTAAGGATACTTATGAATGTATTAATAATGGAATTATATTTTCTTTAATTTATTCTATTGAAGGATTTATTAAAGAATATAAAAAGATTCTAGGTAAATCTTCAAAAGTTATTTTTACTGGTGGAGGATCTTCATTAATCAAAAATAAATTTAAGAAAGATATCTTTAATAAGTACTTAACTTTGTTAGGTGTCTATTATATATATAAGGATAATAAGTAATTATGGATTTTAAGAAATTAGTTAAACCTTATCAAAATGAATTATTAATGGCAGT
>DCIT01000028.1:789-2316 GCA_002317145.1 Caryophanales bacterium UBA1719 | reverse complement strand
ACTCCTTTAGGCATTCATATTGATAATGCATTAAAAGAGTTTGTTAAGCTAGGTGAAATGTTCGGATTTAAATCTAGTAAAAGCAAAAGATATGCTGAATTATGTATTGGTAGTAATGGTCCTTTAATAGAAATCTTTGGACATATGGATGTTGTTCCTGTTAATAAAATTCCAGGACGCGATATGTTTAAAGTTATGAATAAAGATGGTGTCTTATATGGTAGAGGTGTCGCTGATGATAAAGGTCCTTTACTAGCGGCATTTTATGCAGTTAAAGCATTAAAAGATAATGGATTAATTAAAGATTGTCGAATAAAAATATTCGCTGGAGGAGATGAAGAAAGAGGATGTAGTTGTTTGCATTCATATTTCCATGAGGATAATAAAGAAGCTCCTAGTTATGGATTTACTCCAGATTCTGAATTCCCGTTAGTATATGGTGAAAAAGGAATCATGAATTTATCAATTTCAAAGAATGTTAATTTACCTCATATTAAATCTATAAAAGGCGGAACAGCGATAAATGTCGTAATCCCAACATGTGATTTTGAAGTTGATAATATTGATGAAATAAAAGATAAGATTAAATCCAATCATTCAATAAATGGTAATGTTATTACCTTTATAGGTAAAGCTGCGCATGGAGCAACTCCAGAACTTGGAATAAATGCTTTTGTTATTGGCATGAAAGAATTAGGAAGTATTTATAACAATTCTGAAATGATTAACATTGCAGAATGTTTAATGGATACAAAAGGTAAAAAATTAAATGCTTACACTAATTGCAAGAACTTAAAAGAAAGTAGTTATAACACTGGGATTGTTGAATATTCAAATAACTTATTAACTATTAAAATAAATGCTCGTTTACCTGAAGAGCCTTCTTATAAAGAGTTAGCGAAAGCAATTGCTGAGACTTTAAAATTTGAAATTAAAGAAGTGAATTATACTCCATATTTATTTATGCCGTTAGATTCTGATTTAGTTAAAAATTTAGTAAATGCATATCAAGAAGAAACAAATGATTTAACTAATAAACCAACTATATCTGGAGGAGGAACATATGCTAAAGAAGCAAAGAATACTTTAGCATTTGGACCAGCATTCCCAGGTGTTAATTTTGAAGAACATCAAGATAATGAACACATTAAAGTTGAACATTTAAATTTAGCTATGGCAATATATGCTCATGCTATCTTTAATTTAATGAATATTAAAAAATGAGACAAAAATTTAAGCCTTGGGCTTTACCTTATTTAAAAGAGAATAGTGATATATCTTTTCCTAATTTAAATAAAAAAGATAAGTTTTTAAAATCTACTTTTTCTTTAGAAATAGGCGGAGGAAAAGGAGATTTTATTATTGGCCAAGCTTTAAAGTTTCCTAAGAAAAATTTTATAATGGTCGAACGTGTTAGTTCAGTTGCTGCTCCGGCCGTAAAGAAAATAAAAGAAAACAATCTTTCTAATGTTCATGTTATCTATGATAATTTTGTTAATGTTGTTCACGATCTAAAGAAAAATAGTG
>DCIT01000028.1:0-666 GCA_002317145.1 Caryophanales bacterium UBA1719 | reverse complement strand
ATTAGATTTAAAACTGATCAGAAAAATTTATATGAATATACAAAATTAGTGTTAAACACTAAAGATTTTGAGATAATATTAGACAATCCTAATTATAAGGATTTAGATAATGATGATTCAATGACTGAATACGAAAAGAAATTTAGAAGTAAAGGGAATACAATATATCGATTGATATTAAAAAGAATATGAAAGAATTAGAAATTACACTTAAAGAGAAAGGAAAAATTAAAAGATTAACGAATAAAACTTTTAAGTTTCCTAAAGAAATTAAAGATGGATATTATTCGGCGAATTATTTTTTAAAAACTAGAAAAATCGTTTTAAAACATTTAAAGAATCATCAAGTTATGATGCAATTCTTTCAAAGAGAAAACGATGTTATGCTTTGCGGAATCGATGAAGTATTAGCATTAATCAAAATATTTGCTAATAATCCTAAGTCTTTAAAAATTGTTGCATTAAATGATGGAGATATTATTAAAGCTAATGAACCTGTATTAAAGATAACAGGTAAATATGAAGACTTTGGATATCTTGAATCTTTAATTGATGGAATTCTTGCTAGACGTAGTAGTGTCGCTACTAATGTTTATCGCATTAAAAAGATATTAGGCAATAAAGATATGTTCTCTATGGCCGATCGCCAAGATGATTATTTAACTC
>DCIT01000006.1:5241-5609 GCA_002317145.1 Caryophanales bacterium UBA1719 | reverse complement strand
GATTTAAATAAAGTTAGACAAGAACATAACTGCGCATCTAATTTAAAAATAGATAATCCTAAAACATATAACTTAACTGTTCATATGCGTGGAGAAACTTATAAGATTAAAGCTAGAGAAGATGAAACATTATTAATTGCAATGGAACGCGAAGGATTAATTGCTCCATCTCGTTGCCGTTCAGGATCATGTGGATTCTGTCACTCTAAATTAATTAAAGGTGATGTATTAACTCCTAAAGAGTTAGAACATCGTCGTTTAGCGGATTTTAAATTTGGATGCATTCATCCTTGTTCAACTTATCCAAAAGGTGATATTGAAATTGATGTACCGCCATTTGATATGTTAAAGGAGATTAAATAATGTCT
>DCIT01000006.1:926-5071 GCA_002317145.1 Caryophanales bacterium UBA1719 | reverse complement strand
GACACTATTAGTGTAACTTTATTAGTTGCAGTTATTTTAGCGGCTCTAGGAGATGTCTTCTTATTGTTCTCATTTACACATGGATTAGATTTCTTTTTAGCCGGTAATATTGCCTTTATTGCTTTTGAGACAACAATATTAACTAATCGCTTTAATGGTGTAACCATCAAAGAATTCTGGTGGGTATATCTAGTAGTAGTTGCGATGGTTGCAATATTAGGAACATGCTTCTATAAATTTCCAAACTTCTTTAAAGTTGGTAAAAAGAAACCAGTAGTATTATTTTATGCGACTAGCATATTCACACATGGTATAACTGGATTAGCTATCATGATTTATTTAGGAAGTTATTTCCCTGCCTTAATCTTAGGATTAGGTAGTTTATTATTTATGTTTAGCGATATCGCGATTACATTTAATAAATTTGTTTGTCCTGATAATAAATGGGTATTACGTTTAAATAGTGCCTTATATTTCACTGGCTTATACATGATTGTATTAAGCATGGTTTTATAAAATAAAAATTAATGAATGATTAGTAGAAATATTACGTCAACTAGATATGAGTTTGTTGATTGCGCAAAAGGATTAGCAGCTATATTTGTTGTCATAGGACATTATGGTGTTAATGTTTTCTTAAGAAATTTTGGCTATTCATTTCATGTACCAATATTTTTTCTAATCAGTGGATTCTTTATTTCAAATAAAAGGAATTTCTTTTCTTTTATTATTAATAAAATATATAAATTAATTATTCCTGTTGTTGTATTTATTTTATTAAATAATTTTGCGAAAGGAGGATCAACTTCAACTATTTTTAATAATCTTAGTAAAGATTTACTTAGCTGTTTTTATGGATCGTATTATATTCCTGATTCATTAAAAAATATCTTTGTTGCGCTTCCTTGGTTTACGTTCTGTTTGTTCGCCTCTGATCTGATATTTTATTTAACTATTAGAATATTCAAAAATAAGAAATACATTGTTTTAACTTCAGTGTTATGTTCTATCTTAGGATTCGTTTTATCAAATTTTGGTATATATAACATCACTAATATTATTAGACTACCGTATAGTTTAGATTTAGCTTTATATAATCAAATATTTTTATGTCTTGGTTATCTCTTTTTCAAGAAGATAAATAAAATTAATATGAATGCGAGAATGCTTTTAATTTCTATTATTGCGATAGTATTTTTAATCGCATCAATAAGTATAAATTATACATTTAAAACTCCGAACTGTTTTATTATGGATATGAATCGTAGATATATATCTTATATATCCTTGTTATTATCTTTATTATCTTGTTTTGTTATTTTGATGATTTCTAAAAAAATCGCCTCTAATAAAATATTATGTAAAACATTTACTTATATTGGACGAATAACTTTAATAATGTATTTTTTCCAAGGTTTAGAATTACCGATATTTCATAGCTTATATAGCAATACGATTTTATCGTGCATCATTAGAATTATTCAATGTGTTGTAATAGCAGAACTTATAAGATTTATTCCGTTTATTAATTCTTCATTCAACTTAAAATCTCGTCTAGATTTAGAACTTTCAAATAAAAAATATTTATAAATTATTAAATATTAAATTTCTTTAAGAAACTAATTACTTCGTTCTTAGAACGATATCCTAAAAAATTAGATATTACTTTTCCATCTTTAATTAAAAATACCGCTGGAATTGAATTGATAGAAAATTGATTCGCTAATTCGGGTTCATCATCAACATTAACTTTTACTACTTTTAATTTATCTTTCTTTTCGTTAGAGATATCTTCTAAGATAGGAGAAAGCATCATACATGGTCCACACCAATTCGCATAGAAATCTACTAAGACTGGTATGTTACTTTCGTTTACTTCTTTATTAAAATTATTTTTATTCACTTCCATAAATTATTTCTCCTTATAGTAAAGCATACATAAACAATATCCTTCAAAATTAGGATCTTTAATTTGATCTTTAAATTCTTTACACATACAAATAGTGTCAGGAGTACGTTCTCTTCGGCATGGACAATATCCTCCAGTACGCTTTAAACCTTCTTTAACTCTATTAACTATTTCTTTGTTTTTATTCTCATAAACCTTCATATTTCTTATTTTACTATACTAAAAATAATTTTCTATTCTTATGCTTACTTATAGTAAGTCTCCTAATAGGGAATTTAATTGAAATAATCTTAAATAATTCTATTAATAATAGAGTAAAATAATCTAACTATGAATAAGTCAGATTACATATATGTAAAAGGAGCGAGAGAAAATAATCTTAAAAACATCTCCGTTAAGATTCCTAAAAATACTTTGACCGTATTTACCGGAGTATCCGGAAGTGGTAAAACCACTTTAGCATTCGATACTATTTACAATGAAGGTCAAAGAAGATACGTTGAATCTTTATCTAGCTATGCTAGACAATTTTTAGGAGGAATGGAAAAACCAGATGTTGATCAAATTGATGGATTATCTCCAGCGATATCTATTGATCAAAAAACAACATCGCATAACCCTAGATCTACTGTTGGAACAGTCACAGAAATTAATGATTATCTAAGACTTTTATTTGCCCGTATTGGAGTTCCTTATTGTCCAACACATAACGAGCCAATTGTATCTTTCTCTATTCAAAAAATGACTGAGATAGCATTAAGCTATCCTAGTGGATCTAAGTTAATGATTCTTTCTCCAATAGTTAGAGCAGAGAAAGGAACACATAAAGATACAATTGATAAATTTAAAGCTCAAGGTTTTGTGCGTTTTCGTGTTGATAATGAATTTATTGATTCCGATTCATTAAAAGAATTAGATAAAAATAAAAGGCATAATATCGATATTGTTATTGACCGCATCATTATTAAAGATGGAGTTAAAGAAAGAATAAATGAAGCTATTACATTAGCGACAGATCTGTCTCGTGGTTATGTCATTATCTATAATGAAGGCAAAGAGAAACTATTAAGTGAACATCATTCATGTAAGTATTGCGGATTTTCTGTTCCTAAGATTGAACCTAGATTATTTAGCTTTAACGCTCCAATGGGATATTGTCCAGATTGTAAAGGTTTAGGAATTAAAAGGGAAGTCGCAATAGATTTATTAATTCCTGATCCTAACTTATCAATTAAAGAAGGATGTATTAGATATTATAAAGGTGTTGTTAATACTTCAAATCTAGAATGGCAAGAATTTAAATATTTATGTGAACAATACAAAATATCTTTAGATAAACCTTGGAATTCTTTAAATAAAAAACAACAAGATATTTTGTTATATGGTTCAGATAAAATATTTAAATATGTATTAACCTCTAGCAGTGGAAACAAAATTCGTCATGAAGGATTTATTGAAGGAGTTAAAAAGAAAATAGAAAGATTATATTCTGATACAACAAGTGAATGGATGAGTGAATATTATCTTACGTTTATGAGAGATACTGTTTGTACAACTTGTAATGGCGCGAGATTAAATAAAGAAGCTTTAGCAATTCGTATTGATGGATTAAATATTTATGAAGTTACTTGTTTATCGATTTCGGATTTAAAGAAATGGTTAGATAATCTTGATAGTAAATTATCAAAAAGCGATTTAGAAATCGCTGATCAAATATTAAAAGAAATTAAAAATAGAGTTTCTTTCTTACTTGATGTTGGATTAAATTATCTAACCTTATCAAGAATGGCGATGACTCTTTCAGGAGGAGAATCTCAACGTATAAGATTAGCGACGCAAATTGGTAGTAAATTATCTGGAGTTATATATGTTCTTGATGAACCTTCTATTGGATTACATCAACGTGATAATCAAAAATTAATTAACTCGTTAAAGAATATGAGAGATTTAGGTAATACTCTTATAGTTGTAGAGCATGATATAGAAACTATGCTTAATTCAGATTATATTGTTGATATTGGAGTAGGTGCAGGTATCCATGGAGGGGAAGTTGTCTATTCTGGAGAAGTTAAAGGAATTAAAGATTCTAAAAGATCATTAACTGGTAAATATATTACAGGTGAATATAAGATTGATGTTCCTACTTCTAGAAAGAAAGGTAATGGAAAATACTTAGAAATTATTGGAGCTAAGTGCCATAACTTAAAGAACATAAATGTCAAAATTCCTTTAGGAA
>DCIT01000006.1:0-842 GCA_002317145.1 Caryophanales bacterium UBA1719 | reverse complement strand
CATTAGCGAAATCCCTAAAAAAATCATTAACTGGAGAAGAGACATTCCCAGGTGAGCATAAAGAAATAAAAGGTTTAGGTAATATTGATAAGATGATTCAAATTACTCAAGAACCGATTGGAAGAACTCCAAGATCAAATCCAGCAACATATACAAAAGTATTTGATGATATTCGTGAATTATTTGCAGAGACTATCGACGCTAAATCAAAAGGATTTGATAAAGGTCGCTTCTCATTTAACATTCCTGGTGGACGTTGTGAAGCTTGCCAAGGTGATGGAGTAAAACGTATCCCAATGAATTTCTTACCTGATGTATATGTTAAATGTGAAGAGTGTAACGGTAAACGTTACAATGAAGAAACTTTATCAGTAACTTTTAAAGGCAAAAATATTTATGATGTTTTAGAGATGACCGTTGAAGACGCTTTAACATTCTTTGAGAATCGACCAAAGATAAAACAAAAAATTCAAACTCTATATGATGTTGGTTTAGGATATATAAAATTAGGACAAACATCGACTACTTTATCAGGTGGAGAAGCCCAAAGAATTAAGTTAGCGTATGAGCTACAAAAGAAAGCGACTGGTAAAACACTATTTATCTTAGATGAACCGACAACTGGATTACATACTGACGATGTTAAACGTTTAATTAAAGTATTAAAAAGATTAGTAGATAATGGAGATACTGTTGTAGTTATTGAACATAACTTAGATGTTATTAAAGTAGCGGATCATGTTATTGATTTAGGACCTGAAGGTGGAGATAAGGGAGGAGAAATAATTACTTATGGCACACCGGAAGCAGTGAGCAAAGTTGCGAAATCCTATACCGGTCAA
>DCIT01000019.1:22210-34886 GCA_002317145.1 Caryophanales bacterium UBA1719 | reverse complement strand
TTTTTGTTAATTTGATAAATAAAATCTTTCATAATTTAAATTGCGGAGGAAGAACTAGCATCTTTATTGGGGATAGAGTATAGATATTTATAGAAAGTATTAATAATTTAATATAGATATTCTGATAGTATAACAGCTAATTCTCCTCCACTTAATAATTAATAATTTAATAAATTTATATACGCGTTTAAAGATTATATTACATAGTAATATATAATTTTTTAAAACGAGTCAAAAAGTTAACCAAAACTCAAAATGGTTAACTTTTATTTAAATTGATTAATTTTATCTTCAATTGATTTTTTAATAGATAAGTATTTATTATATTTCTCTTTTTCCTCGTTAATCTTTGATTCAGGAGCTTTTTCTATGAATCGAGGATTATTGAGCATCCCTTCACTTCTACGTATCTCATTATTGATGTTTTGAAGTTCTTTATTTAATTTAGATAATATTTCATCTTTATCAACATCAGCTTTAACAACCATGGTGATATTAGAATAAGTGAAGATAACTCCACTATTATCTTTTGATGTTTTAACTATGTTAACTTCTTTAGCGAAAGTAAATCTAGATAAATAGTCTTGGAACTTAGGGAAAAGATTATCTTTAGTAACAACTGTTAGGTTAACAGGAGTATTAGGTGCTAATTTATTAGTAACTTTATAATTGCGAACATCTTTTATCATTGAATTTAGTAAATTACCATAGTTAACACTTTCTTTATTTACTTCAGATGGATTATATGTAGGATAACTTTCTAGCATTATGCTTTCTTTATGTCCTGGGATATTTTGATAAATCTCTTCAGAAATAAATGGAGCGTATGGATAAATCATTAGAACAATGCTCTTTAATACACAATATAAAGTTTGTTTTGTTTCATATGTATCTTTAGTTAATTTTGATACTTCTAAATAGAAACTACAGAAATCGTCATAGACAAAATTATATAAATAAGAGGAGGCTGCCCCTAATTCAAATTTTTCCATATTCTTAGTTACGTTATCAATAGTTTCGTTAAGACGAGATATTATATATCTCTCCATAGTTGGCAATTTAATTACAGGAATTTTATCTTCAACAAAATCATCTCCGAGAATATCTAAAACATATCTTGCAGAGTTCCAAATTTTGTTTAGATAATTGCTACTTGCTTCAACCTTAGCTTCATCATAACGCATATCAAGTCCTGGTGAAGAATTTGTGGTTAAGAAATATCTTAAGGCATCAATTCCATATTTTTCTATGACATCAAAAGGATCAATTCCGTTCCCTAATGTCTTTGACATCTTTCTTCCTTTTTCATCGCGAATTAAACCATGAATTAAACATTTCTTAAATGGTACTTGTTTAGTAAATTCTAAACTTTGGAACACCATTCTAGAAATCCAGAAGAAGATCAAATCGTATCCTGTTACCATTAATGAAGTAGGAAAATATCTTTTATAATCTTCGTCATTTAAATCAGGCCAATTTAATGTAGAGAATGGCCATAATCCTGACGAGAACCAAGTATCTAATACATCTTCATCTTGTTTATAGTTTTCTATGTCTTTAGGAGGTTCTTCACTAACTAAAATAGTTCCATCATTTTTATAATAGACAGGTATACGATGTCCCCACCATAATTGACGGGAGATGCACCAATCATCAATATTCTCCATCCATTGAGTCATCGTTTTAGAAAAACGAGTTGGGAAAAATTGAATAGCATTTTCGCTTTCTTGATTTTTAATAACTGCTTCAGCTAATGGTTTCATTTTTACAAACCATTGTTTAGATAAATATGGTTCAACAACCGCATCACTTCTTTCTGAGTGCCCTACTTCGTGTTCAATCTCTTCAATTTTAATTAATAAACCTTTCTTTTTAATATCTTCTACTAATAAATCACGACATGCATAACGATCCATACCAGCATACTTGCCACATTTAGAATTCATCTTTGCAGTTTCATCCATGACTATAACTTTTTCTAAGTTATATTTATTAGCAATATTAAAGTCATTAGGATCATGAGCAGGCGTACACTTCATTGCTCCAGTACCAAACTCCATATCAACATATTCATCAGCCATAATAGTTAAAGGTTGATCATTAGCAGGATTGATACAATTCTTACCTATATATTGTTTATATCTTTTATCATTAGGATTAACAATAACCGCCACGTCCCCAAACATAGTTTCAGGTCGAGTTGTCGCAACTATTAAATACTCTTTAGTATTCATAATCGGATATTTAAAGTAATAGAATTTACCTTTATCGTTTTTATGAATAACTTCAACATTACTTAAGGCTGTTCTTAAAACAGGATCCCAGTTAATAATTCTTTCGCCTTGATATATAAGACCTTTATTATATAAAGAGACAAATACTTTATTGACACATTTATTTAATTTATCATCTAAAGTAAATCTCTCTTTTTTATAATCTAAAGAAAGTCCTAAAGCTTTCCATTGTTGATGAATTGTATTCGCGTATTCTTCTTTCCACTCCCAAGCTTTCTTTAAGAATCCTTCTCTACCTAATGTATGATAATCAATTCCGTTACTTCTTAAACGTTCACAAACTTTTGTTTGAGTAGCAATTCCAGCATGGTCCATTCCTGGTAGCCACATCGTGTCAAAGCCTTTGGCTTTCTTATATCTTATTAAGATATCAGCAGGAATGGTATCTAGAGCATGTCCTAAATGTAATTTACCAGTAACATTTGGAGGAGGTATAACTATAGAAAAAGGTTGTTTTGATTTATCATGGGTTGAAAAATAATTATGTTTAAGCCAAAAGTCATATTTACCTTCGCTTACTTTTTTGTGATCATACCTTTTTTCTAACATATCTATCTACTCCTATTAAATAAAAAAAGATGGCTAAGGGCGAGTTATTCGCGGTACCACCTTAATTTAACTTAATTTAATTTTACTCTTAACGCGAGTATCACGAGATTCCTCTTATTATATAAGAAGCGACCATATTAATTTCTTTATGTTCGACTTTCACCTATTTCGAACTCTCTAGTGATAAAGAGCATTAATAACTTCTTCTTGTTAACTATTATATCTTAACTTATTTATCACGTTCAACGTTAAGAATTTTTACTTTGTAACTAATTTTAGATTTAACTTCAACTTCGTCACCAGCTTTATGTCCAATTAAAGCAAGTCCTAAAGGACATTCATTAGAAATTTTATAACCTAATGGATCAGCTTCAACAGTACCAACGATTGAATAAGTTTCTTCTTTTCTTTCGTTGCTAGCTTTAATTGTAACTTTAGATCCAATACCAACAATTTTATCGTTGTTAGTGGATTCTCTGACGATCTTAGCATTAGCTAAAATATTTTCAATTTCTTTAATGCGTCCTTCAACTTCAGCTTGTCTATTTCTTGCTGCATCATAGTCAGCATTTTCTTTTAAGTCACCTTGAGCACGTGCTGCTGCTAACGCTTCAACTACTTGAGGACGTTCAACGTTAATTAAAGTATTTAATTCTTCTTTTAATTTTTCTGCACCATCTTTAGTTAAGACTGTTTGATTTTCATTGGCCATAATATTTACCTCTATAAAATTAGCATTATTGATTATATCAATAGTTAATAGTTTTGCAAGTAACAGTTATTTTATTTATTATCTTTAATTTTAATTAAAGCTTCTGCTAATTGATCTGCGCAACTAGTATTCTTATATCCACAAGTATTTCCTTTGCACATCTTAATAACATAATCGACATCTTTACCATCTAATAATTTAGATATCATTTTTAAATTACCAGGACATCCACCATTAAATGAAATATTAGATATTTTATTATCATTAATATCAAATGATATTGTTTGAGCACATACTCCTTTAGTGTTACATGTATAATGCATATTACTTATCTCCTTTTATTATTATAATGAATTATATAAATTCATATAAAATCCTTTTTTATTCATTAACTCTTCATGCGTTCCACTTTCAATTATCTTACCTTGTTTCATGACAATAATTAAGTCAGCATGTCTAATCGTAGATAAGCGATGCGCGATAACTATTGAAGTTCTGCCTTCCATTAAATAATCAAAAGCTTTTTGAATCTTAACTTCAGTACGAGTATCAATATTACTAGTCGCTTCATCTAATATTAATATATTAGGTAAACATAACATTAATCTAGCAATACATATTAATTGTTTTTGTCCAATTGATAATCCATCATCGTCACTTACTATAGTGTTATATCCATTAGGTAATTTAGATATAAAGTCATGAGCATTCGCTAACATAGCAGCATTAATAACTTCATTCTCTGTAGCATTAATTTTAGAATAACGAATGTTATCAAATACTGTTCCTTTAAATAACCAAGTATCTTGTAAGACCATTCCAATATGATTGCGAATATCCTTTCTTTTAATATTATTAATGTTCTTGTTATCTAATAAAATAGATCCGCTATTAACATCATAGTAACGCATTAATAAATTAATGAATGTTGTCTTACCACATCCAGTTGGACCTACAATCGCAACCTTCTTATTTTCTAAAACTTTAAAGTTAATATCTTTTAATATCTCTCTTTCTTTATTATAAGAAAAGTTAACATGTTCAATCTTAAATTCATTTTTATTAATAGCTGATTCTTTTAAATTAGAATCATCTATCATATCAACTTCATCAATTAATTCCAAGACTCTTCTTAAACAAGCATAAGAATTAGAAAGCTCTGCCGCAACTCCACTAATTTCATTAAATGGACGAGTATATTGAGAAGCATAGAATAAGAATATTGCTAATATACCAACATTCATTATTTTAGGTTCTCTAACTATTAATATAGTTCCATATAAAGCCACAGAAGCATAGACTATAGCATTGGCTAATCTAGTTCCTGGATTAGCGAACGCTGCAGTAAATTGAGCCTTAATTCCTACTTTATATAGATCTTGATCTAATGCTTGATATTTCTTATTATTTTCATCTTGTAAGTTATAGGCAATCACTGTTTTTTGTTCAGATATCATTTCGTTAATTAAAGTAGTCATCTTACTATTTACTTTTGCTTGATTAGCAAAGCTAACATGAGAAAATCTTGCTACTAATGAGGCAATAATTAAACTTAATGGAGTGAGCAATACAACTACCAATGCTAAATCCCACTTAATTAAGAACATAAATATTATCGTTAAGATAATCGCTATAGCACCTCTAAAGATATGAGTGAATCCATGTAATAATCCATCCCAAACGTGATCAACATCCGAAGTAGTTCTCGCTAAGATATCTCCATGTGGATGAGAATCTAAATATGAAACAGGTAAAGTTAATAATTTATTAAATGCATCAATTTGTAAATCTTTAACAATGTTATAAGTTGCTTTATTTAATAAAAGTCCCATGAAGATACCAAAAACAACTCCACCTATAGAGACTCCTAATAATTTTAGACATGGATATAATAAAGATTTAATTTTAAATCCACTAACAAATAAATTAATTATTTCTTGTCCAATAATATAAGGAGCATAGATAGTAGCAAACACATAAAGTGTTGCGCATAGCAAAGCTAATGTCATTAATATACGATATTTCTTTGTGTATCTTAAGATACGTTTAGTTAATGTTTTTACGTTATACATAATTAAGCACTAACCTCATCTTGAGATATACAAATCTCTTTATATATACGAGAACTATTTAATAGTTCATCATGTGTTCCAACATTAACTAAACTGCCTTTATCAAAAACAAAAATTTTATCAGCTTTTCTAACTGATCTTGCTCTTTGAGAAATTATTAAAGTGGTTTTATTTAATTTAGAAATTGCTTCTCTTAGTTTCTTATCTGTCTCATAGTCTAATGCGCTACTTGAATCATCTAAGATAAGTATAGGAGAATCTTTAACTAACGCACGAGCGATAGATAATCTTTGTTTTTGTCCACCTGATAAATTTTTACCAGATTGATACACTTCACTATCTAAACCTTTACTCATATTTGATACAAAATCAAACGCCTGAGCAACTTTAAGTGCTTTTATGAGTTCTTCATCATCTGCGTTATTTTTCGCTTTTAATAAGTTTGATTTTATTGTTCCGTTAAACAAAACATTTCTTTGTGAGACTGTTGCAATAGTATTGAATAATGCTTTCTTAGAGTAAGATTTAATATTATTATTAAATAGGTATATATCTCCTTTAGTGGAATCATAAAATCTATTTAATAAATTTACTAATGAAGATTTACCACTTCCGGTAGATCCAATAATCCCGATTGTCTCTCCTTTATTAATAATAAAAGATACATTGTTAATAGCATTATTTGCTTTCTCTGAATATGAGAATGAAACATTATTAAATCTAATTGCTTCTTTCTTACTAGTATCGACATTATCAATATCTCCATATTTTATGGAGGACTGTAAATTAAATATTTCCACTACTCTATTAGAGGATGCACTCGCTCTTGTAAAAATAACTACTAATCCTGTAACTGCGACAACGGCAATTTGAATTTGAGTAAAATAATTTACTAATGCTTGAATATCACCCTGAGTAATTCCACCTTTCGGGAATTGAATACCCGAAACATATAACACTATTATTGTTGCAATATTAACTATTATAAAAGTTAATGGATCAAGTAAAGATTGACGGGATGATAATTTAACAAATATATCAGTAACTTTTTCTTCTAATTTAATAAAACGAGTTTTTTCATAATCTTCTTTATTAAAGGCTCTTACAACTCTATTGCCGGATAAATTTTCTTTACTAAGTAATGTTATGTTGTCTAATTCTTTTTGACCTTTCTTAGAGTAAGGTAACATTAACTTAGTGACAATATAAATTGTTAAGAACAACAATATTGTTGATCCTAAGAAAATTAAACCGGCGATATAGTTCACTATAAAGCTCATGATAGTAGCACCAATAACAATAAATGGTGCGCGCAATAATAAACGTATTAACATTGCTACAGAGTTTTGAATGTTATTAACATCATTAGTTAATATAGTGATGAGTCTACTTGAAGATACACTATCTAATTCTTTATAAGATAATTCGTTAATATGTTTATATAAATCATCACGAATATCAGTGCCTACTCCTTGTGAGGCGCGACACGCAATATATTGAGCAATCATGGTAGTTAAAAAACCACATATTGCAAATCCTAAAAGGATTCCACCACATATCCACAATCTTTGTATTTTAATCGCTTCATCTAGAGTAGTATTTACTACTTTATCAATCATGTACTTGAGTACTAAAGGTACAAATAATTCAAATATTGCTTCAAGTATTTTAAAAAGTGGTCCAAAGATTAAATGTAATTTATATTTCTTAAGATACTTTTTATAAATTTTGAACATATTAGATTTTTGCTAGAACATTATCTTTAGTTAATACCTTCTTAAATAATAAGAAGATGACATTCTTTGATATTGTTGAAAATAATAAAGTAACACCTAAGTTAATTCCTAAGTATGCCCAGATATTATTAACTGTTGCAAAGGATGCAACTGTAGCACCATCTTTTAATCCTAACTTTGTTAATTTATAAATATAATTCTTAAGTGGGTTAGCGTATATTAATTCAATAGAGAATAAAAATAACGCTACTAAAACATAGACAGCAATACTTTTCTTTAAATCAGTTTTACAATAAAAATTAAATTTTCTATTAAGAATAAATATTATTGAGAAGTATAAAATTAATGAAATTAATAATGCCAAAAAATGTCCTAGAGTAGATTGACCTTGTGAGATAGGAAGAGTCATTGGTCTAGTAAGTCCGATAAATGCTAAATTTAATAAAGGTAAACTTATTAACTTAACAAATAAGGCTATCCAACGATATATTTTATGAGACTTAAATTGTTTATCATTTTTATTTGCCATTTTTCTTTTGCTCCATGTATGTTTCAAGAATCATTACTGCACTTTCCATATCAATAACTTTCTTTCTTTTTGCTCTAGAGATATCAGCTTCTAGTAAATAACGATTGGCTAGCATAGTTGTAACTCTTTCATCAATCATAGTTATTTTTAATGTTGGTATTATTTTTAATAATTCATCTTTAAAAATTCTACTTGTTTTGCTTGAATTAGATTCGCTTCCATCCATGTTTAACGCTAAACCTATAACTATTTCATTTACATTTTCTTTTTTTATAATTTCTATAGCATGATTAATTGCAGTTCGATATCCATTTTCGTTAAAACGAAAGTTCTCTAATCCATGCGCTGACAAACCTAAAGAATCACTTATAGCGATACCTAAACTTTTGCTACCTAAATCAAAACCAATTACGCGATTCATAATAAATTATTAACTAAATTTTCAACCTCAGAAATATTTATTTCTTTATTAGCTTTTCCGTTTGCTTCAGTTGGTTTGCCACCACCAGATCCTTCTCCTAGTTTAGCGACTTCTTTCATTAAGTTACCAGCATGAACAGAATTAATATCAGTAGTTATATAAATAGAAGATTTACCAAGTAAAATAATTAAATAATTATTGTTATTTGTTTTTAATGTATTAGAGATATTTAATAATAAGTCTCTATCAGCATTACTAATTTTCTTAATTAAGACTTGGTGATCTTTAATATTTTTAAATTCATTCTTCATACTAGAAGCTTCAGTTGCTGCTAATTTATTCATTTGTGATTTTAAAGTATTCTTTAAATTATCTTTTTCTTTAATTAACGAAGAAAGAATATTGCTTGCTTCAGTAAGAGACTTCGCTCCTAGTTGACCAATTAATTTATTAACTTGTTCTTCTTTATCATTAATTAATTTAGATGCTCCTAATGAAGTTCTAGCAGTTATTCTTCGAATACCGGATGCAATTGATTCTTCAGATTCGATCTTAAATATTCCGATATCCGAAGTATTATCAACGTGACATCCTCCACAGAATTCCATAGAATAATCTCCCATCTTAACTACTCTAACAATGTCGCCATACTTTTCAGTGAACACCATTTTAGCACCTAATTTCTTAGCTTCTTCAATAGGAAGAATCATCTTCTTAACTTCTAATCCTAAAGATATTTGTTCATTAACTTTATTCTCTATTTCTTTTAGAACTTTAGGATCAATTTTAGAATTATAGTTAAAATCAAAACGCAAATATTCATCTCCAACAAAGCTACCTTTTTGTTCAACATTATTACCTAAAACTTTTGATAATGTTGCATCTAATAAATGGGCAGCACTATGATTTCTAGTAATTAATTTTCTTCTATTCTTATTTATCTTAAGAGTAAAGGTGTCTTTTAATTTAACGCTTCCTTTTATTACATTAAAATAATGTAAATGTTGCTTATAAGGAGCTTTAATAACATTATTAATTTCAATGGCCGAAGTTTTATTAGTGGCAGTTCCAATATCAGTAATTTGTCCACCACTTTCCGCGTAGAAATTAGTGACATCAAATATGACTTCTCCTGAATCAGTTACTTCATCAACTTTATGACCATCTTTAAATAATGCGACAACTTTACCAATTAAATATTTATTCTCATAAACAAATTTAGAAGGAACATCACACTTTAATAAATCTTCACTCTGTGAATGCATACTTTGTAAATCGTTTCTTGCAGATCTCGCTCTTTCTTTTTGTTCATTCATTTTTTTATTAAATAAATCTAGATCAACCTTTTCATGAAGTTCATCCGCGAGTTCAATAGTTAGTTCAACTGGGAATCCATAAGTATCATAAAGTTTAAAAGCATCTATGTTATGAGATGCTGCCATTTCTTTAAGCAAAGATTCTCCAACAGTTAATGTTTTAAAGAATTTTTCTTCTTCACTTTTAATAATATTAATTAAGTAATCTACTCTTTTATTTAGTTCAGGATAAAAAGAAGAATAATTATCTACAACAACTTTTACTAATGCATACATAAATGGTTCATTGATGTTTAATTTATGACCATGCGAGACTGCTCTTCTAAGAAGTCTTCTTAAAACATAGCCACGTCCTTCGTTAGAGAAGTTCGCTCCATCATTTAATGCAAATACACATGCTTTAATATGATCAGCAATAACTCTATAACTCATTGTGTTTTCACTATATTTAACATTTGTTAATTTACTAACTTCATCGATAATTGGTTTAAATAAATCAGTATCAAAATTTGTTTCTACACCTTGAAGTACACATGCAAATCTTTCTAGTCCTGCACCTGTATCGATATTTTTACTTGGTAATTCTTTATAATCTTTTCTATCTACTCCAGCTTTAGAATTAAACTGGGATAGAACTATGTTCCATATTTCTATATAACGGTCATTTTCAATATCTTCAGCGATCATTCTAGGTCCTAAATTTTTAGGATCATATTTTTCTCCTCTATCAAAATATATTTCAGTATCAGGTCCACAAGGTCCTTCACCTATCTCCCAGAAATTATCTTTACTAGCGATTAAATGAGAAGGATCAATTCCTAAGGATACCCATTTATTAAATGATTCTTTATCATCAGGATAATAAGTTATGTATAACTTTTCTTTAGGCATTCCAAAATATTTATCACTAGTTAACAATTCAAATCCAAATTCTATCGCTTCATTTCTAAAATAATCTCCAATAGAAAAGTTACCCATCATTTCAAAGAAGGTATGGTGTCTAGCTGTTCTGCCAACATTATCTATATCATTAGTTCTAATACTTTTTTGAATATTAGCAATTCTTCTACTAGGTGGTATTTCTCTTCCATCAAAATATTTCTTAAGTGCTGCTACTCCAGCATTAATCCAAAGTAATGTTGGATCATTAATAGGAATTAAAGAAGCACCTTTCTCAATATGATGGCCTTTACTTTTAAAGAAGTTAAGCCAAGTTTCTCTAATTTCTTTACTAGTCATGTATCTCATAGTGAGTAAAATAATAACATAGTTAAAGATAAATAAAATAGTTATTTATATAATTTATAGTTATAAATTAAATATATCGACAATTATTTATCTAATCTTTTCTTATCTAAATATACCTTAGAAATTGTACCGCCACCAATCATAATTCCGTCTAAAGTATAAAATACTGCTGCTTGACCAGGCGCAACCGCTTTAGCTAACCCATTAACTTTTACTTCAATAGTATTTTTATCAATTAAATTTAAATAAGTATCGTAATCTTTTTCGCGATATCTGAACTTAGTGTTAGCGTGATAATCCTTATCTATATTAATTAATAAATTAATATTAGTAACAGTAATACGATTACTCATTAACGGAGTATCATCAATATTTTTACTAACATAAACTATATTCTTTTTTACATCTTTTTTAATGACTACCCAACCTTCAGCTTTCTCACCATGAATACCACCAATACCTAATCCTTTTCTTTGGCCAATTGTGTAATAGAATGCTCCATTATGAGTGCCAACTTTTCTATCATTAGAAATATCAATAATATCTCCCTTTTTAGCAGGAATATAATTATTTAAAAACTGTTTAAAATTACGTTCTCCAATAAAACAGACTCCAGTTGAATCTTTTTTGTTTGCGATATTTAATTTTAATTTATTTGCTAACTCTCTAACTTTTGGTTTATCAATATCTCCTAAAGGAAATAAACATGAAGATATTTGTTTTTCATTAAGTTGAGATAAGAAATAAGTTTGATCTTTATTCTTATCTAAAGGTTTACAAAGTAAATCTTTTTTAAATGCTTTAATTCTTTTAGCGTAATGCCCCATGGCAATATAATCAAATTTATTCTTCTTTGCAAACTTTAAGAAGCTATCAAACTTAATATACTTATTACATAAGATATCTGGATTAGGAGTACGACCTTCTTTATATTCGTTTAAAAAATATGAGAATACATGATCCCAATACTCTTTGATGAAATCAACTCTTAATAATTTAATGCCTAAAGTTTTAGCAGCAATCACTGCATCTTGATAATCCTTTTCTTGAGGACATTGAGAATTATTAATAGTTGGATTACCTAGGTAATCATTATTTGCTAAAGCATCCCAGTTACGCATAAAGCAACCAGTAACATCATAACCTTTCTTAATTAATAAATATGCTGCAATAGCAGAATCTACTCCACCTGAAAATCCTACTAATACTTTCTTTTTCATTTTATTAAATCCTTGCTATCTAAGATAGATGTAAATGGTCCATCATTAATTAATGACACTTTCATATCTGCACCAAATACACCTGTTTGAATATTACCTGTAAACTTACTTTTTAATATATTAATAAATTCATTGTATAAAGGTTCAGAGACTGGACCAGGTAAAGCATCTGTAAATGATGGTCTTCTACCTTCTTTAAAGTTTGCGTATAAAGTGAATTGAGATACAACTAAAATATCTCCTTTAATATCATTGATTGATAAATTAGTCTTACCATTCTCATCATTAAAAACACGGATTGCTAATAATTTATCAATCATCTTATTAATGATATTTATATCATCACCATTAGTGAATCCTACTAAAACTAAATATCCTCTATTTATAGAAGAATAAATTTTATTATCTATAGTAACTGAAGAAGATAAAACGTTTTGAATTACTAAGCGCATATTACTTTATATATTTTAAAATTAATTTTGGTTCCTTTACTTTATTACTAGTAATAATAAATGCATTATTAATTAAATTAAGAGCTTCTTTGTAGTCTTTTTTATTAGTATATGCAAGAGCAATTGT
>DCIT01000019.1:0-22126 GCA_002317145.1 Caryophanales bacterium UBA1719 | reverse complement strand
GATAAACGTCCGCCTCCTAATAACATGGCGGCTTCTCCTATATCTAAAGCAATTATTTCTTTTATATAACCACTTCTTTTTGCTTTAATTGGAATAATATATTTACTGACTTTAAATTTATTAGGATTATCTAAATAAGAAGTATCTCCGCCTTGAGCTTTAACAAATTCTTTAAATTTATTAAAGGCTTCACCAGATTTAAGTTTTTTATCAATTAACTTCATTGCATCTTTATCGTTTTTAACAATATGTGCTTGTTGAAGCATAATAGATGCACATGTTTTACATAATAATGTAAAGTCTTTAGGACCTTTGTTATGTAATGTATCAATAGCTTCTTTAACTTCTAAAGTATTACCTACTGCAAGTCCTAATGGTTCTTGCATATTAGTAATAACCGCTCTTGTATCTCTTTTAAACGATTTACCAATACCTACTAATACTTTAGATAAATTAATAGCATCATCTAAAGTTTTCATGAATGCTCCAGATCCTACTTTTACATCTAATAAAATAGTATTAGATCCACTAGCGAGTTTCTTTGACATAATTGATGAAGCAATTAAAGGTACTGATCCAACAGTAGATGTAACATCTCTTAAAGCATATAACTTTTTATCAGCAGGAACTATGTTTCCTGTTTGACCCATTAAAGCCATACCAATTTTATTTACTTGATCATGAAATTGTTTATTTGTTAAAGATATTGACATACCTGGGATAGATTCTAATTTATCTAAAGTTCCGCCTGTATGTCCTAATCCTCTACCTGACATTTTCGCAAGTTTAGCACCACAACTAGCAACTAATGGTCCTAATACCATTGAAGTTTTATCACCTACTCCCCCAGTTGAATGTTTATCAACTTTAATACCTTTAATATTATTTAAGTTTATAACATCTCCACTATGCATCATCGCATTAGTTAGACTTACTATTTCTTGATGGCACATACCTTTTAGGTATATAGCCATAATTAAAGCTGAGGCTTGATACTCTTTTATGTCACCTTTTACATAATTAGTAATGAAATATTTAATTTCTTCTTCAGTTAATTTTTTATCATCTCTTTTTTTAGCGATAATATCTAAAATATTCATAACAATATAATATTACTCTAAAACTTTGAGTGAATCATTCATATCTGTTTTAGTAATCTTTCTATTTAATAATAGAGTTGCAAGTATTGCGAATAAGAAAGTTACTATTGGAGTAATTATATAAGTCCACCAATTGATGAAACGCAATTCACCGAAATCCATTAATTTAAAGACAAAATAAACAAATCCTACTCCAGCAGGTAAACCAACTAAAGCTGATAATGCAGACATAATATAAATTTCTCTATAGATATATCCTTTAACTTCTGGATTACGATATCCTAGAACCATTAAAGTAGCTATCTCTCTTCTACGTTCAGAGATATTAATATTTGTAATATTATAAACAACTAAAGCACATAGAACTGCTGAGAATCCTAATAAGACTAAAGATATTATTTTTAATGCTGAAGTATCCATAGCAACAGTGTTATTATTTATTGAATTATCAAATAACGCTAAGGATGCGAAGACTATTACTGTAGAAGCAATAATAGAGAAGAATGTCATGAGGAATCGACCTTTAAATAAGAATACATTTCGACAAGTGGATTTATATTTAAAGGATAATTTATTCCATAGCTTTTTCACTCTTTCTAATAATATTTTCTTACCTACTTTAGGAGCTTTAGGAGTTAATAATTCAACTGGTTTCTTTGCAGCAGCTTTTAACGATGAAATAACAGTTAATATAATTGATAATAATAAAACGATACTTGAGCAAAAAGCAAATACAGCAGTTATTACTGGAACTTTTATACTCCATAAGTTATATTGCATCATGAATCCTTTAATAATCATGTTATTAACTATTACTGATGGTAATAAAGATCCGAATGCTCCTATTAATCCGGCTATTAAAACAAATACAACATATCGCATAGAAATAGCAAAGTTAGAGTATCCTAATGTTTTTAAGACTGCCATAGATCCTCTATCTTCATCAAATAATCTAGTCATAGTTGAGAACACTACTAATAAAGTAATGAACGAGAAGAATGCTATAAATATATATGCAATGACTGATACTTTATCAGCGTATTTAATTAATGAATTATATGAGAAGCATTGTTCTAAACTTGTAATTATAGGAGTAACTTCAGGAGCTGATGCAGCAAAAAAATCTTGAATTCTTGCTGAAGCAACAGCAATCTCTTTTTTATAAGGATCAGATAAATCATTAAATAAATTTCTAATATTGCTATTAAATGTAATTTTTAAATTACTTGCCCTTTCTGGATGTTCAGTAGCAATCTTAGAATCGTTATAATAAATTACATCATTTAAATATTGATATTTATCGCCTAAAAAATATGCACTAGGTTCTTTTGCTTTAGCTAGTAAAGTAGGATTTCTTACAATGCCACAAATCTCTACTTCTTTAGTACGACCATAAAGAGAAATTTTTATTTTATCACCAATAGCATGTTTTTTAATTTCGTTTGTTGCTTCATTAACTAATACTTGGTTATTATCCTTAGGCAATTTGCTTTCTTCTCCAACCAACACTAATTTATCAATTGAGTAATTATCTAAATTTGAAAAATCACCTGAGATTACTCTATAAGCAAAACGATTTGATTCATCACTAATATCAGGACAGTCATAACTATAGGATAATGAAATGTCTTTGATATTATATTTTTGTTTAGCTTCTTCATTACTAAGGGCTTTATAAAGTAAATTTACTTTACCAGTCATAGAAGAATGATCAAAATTATAAACATCTAAGTCATGAACATTACATGTGTTATAAACATCATTAACGTATTGTTTAACGTTATATTTAACAACACCTAGACCAGACATTAAACCAATGCTAACTATGAATATAGCGGCAATACTTAATAGACGAATAATATGTTTAGTAAATAAACGTCCTGTTGATTTTAGGTATTGTTTCTTTACCATTCAATGTCCTCAATACGTTTAGGCTTCTTATTTTTATAATTATTTATAATTTCACCATTTTTAATTTCAATAACTCTATCCGCCATCTCTTTAATAGCTGCGTTATGAGTAACAACAATAATTAATTTATTTGCTTTTTTAGATACATCATAAAGTATTCTTAAAATTGATTTACCAGTTTTATAATCAAGCGCTCCTGTAGGTTCATCACATAATAATAATTTAGGATTCTTTGCTATTGCTCTAGCAATAGATACTCTTTGTTGTTCTCCACCTGATAATTGAGCAGGGAAATGTTTAACTCTATTCTTAAGTCCAACCATATTTAAAATCTTTTTAGGATCTAAAGCTTTTGGAGATATTTCAGTTGCTAATTCAACATTTTCTAATGCTGTCAAATTAGGCATCAAGTTATAGAATTGGAAGACAAACCCAATATCATTTCTACGTAACTCAGTCATTTCTTTTTTGGTAAATTGAGAAATGTTTTTATTATCTAAGATAATTTCTCCACCTGTTAGGTTATCCATACCACCTAATAAATTTAATAAGGTAGTCTTACCTGCACCTGAAGGTCCTAGAATAACAACAAATTCTGAATTTTCGCATTCAAAGTTAACGTTATTAAGAGCGCGGTAGATACCCGCTTCACTCTTATATTCTTTCACTACATTTTTTAATTTTAAATAACTCATAGTGAAAATATATTATTAGAAAATTATTTCTAATACAATAATTTTATTCTGAATTTGTTTAAATGTTATTTATGAATTTTTTCTGAAGTATTTTAATTTTGGTATCATCTAACCCGATTTTGTTTAAATATTTCCATGCGCATTTGTTTAGGTAATCGGATTCTTTATTTTTTAAATTTTCTTCTACTGTAGTTTTGGAATCAAAATTTAACATATCAATTTCACCTAATTTGTTATAGATGTCTGTGCCAGTTTTTAGCTTGTCATCACCTGCAAGCATAAAAGAGTATATGTTTCTATAACAAGTTAAGTTAGCCATACAATCATATTTTTCTTTAGTAGATGCATCAATATTATTAATATTGTAATAATTGTTAAAAGTTAACATATAATCATCAACTATATCTTGGAGTTCGCAACCACATAACGCTTCTAAAATCATAATGGCAAAACCGGTTCTATCTTTGCCTTCATTGCAATGTATGTAAAAAGATTTTTCTGTATCATTGCTGTTAGCAATATACGAATACATTTCCATCATTCCTTTTCCACCTCTTTCGTTATGGAAGAAATCAGAACCTAAACTAACTGTGTACATTTTTGTTATTGGCTGGTCTTCATATAAAGCTTTTGCATAGGGACCAACATTTGTTTCGGCAGGAATTACTTTACCTTCAGGTGTTATTTTACCATAATATATAGTATATAAACTATCTGGTGATAAAGATAAAGATATATCCTGATCAATTTGATGATATTTCAGATAATTATCAGCAACTATATATCTATCTTTATTCTTGCTTTCAGCAATTGGAGATGACCCTCTAAATAAAGTCCCGTATTTAATATGTTCATAAATATTTCCGACTACAGCCACATCTCTGCAGTTAGCAAATTTCATATTATCTTTTCCGCATTGATCGTAAGTTAGTTTAGTAGTTACATTTACAAGCTCTCTCTTTTTCTTATAACCACCTTTTTGTTTTATTTTTATTTCACAAGTTCCATCTGCATAATAATCTGATTCTGCAATATTTGCAGTTTGAAATCCTGTTGCTACAGTCAAAGTATATCCTTTAGCTTCATAATCACATAAGCAAGGACCATATGTTCCTGCTTCATTATAATTAGTAACATAAGGAACAATCATCTTTTTAGTTTCACAATTTGGTTTTGTAAATGTTAATTCAACAATATCACCATATTCAAAACCATGATTTTTCATGTCTTCATGTTTAATTTTTAAATCGATCTCACGGAATGACTGACCACTTTCAGAAGGCATTTTAATTTCAGATGTAAAAGTTTTTGGACCGTTACACGATGTCATTATTGATGAAATAAAAGGTAGCAGAGCTACTAGAGGTAATCTTCTTGCTAATGTCATATTCATCTCCATTATTTTTTTAACGATATTAGTTTATCAAAACAAATATATTGTGTAAATATATTTATATATAAATATAAAAGCACCCAACGAGGGGTGCTTAATATATCTTATAAATTAATTAATAGTTAACTGCTCTTAATTCAAAATAGCTTTGAGCATGATGGCAAACTGGGCACATTTTTGGAGCTTCTTTACCAACATGAATATGACCGCAGTTACGGCATTTCCAAACAACTACATCACTTGCGATAAAGACTTTATTAGTTTTTAAATTGTCTAATAATTTTCTATATCTTTCTTCGTGAGCTTTTTCAATTTTAGCAACACCTTCAAATTGAGCAGCGATTTCTAAGAATCCTTCTTTTCTTGCGACTTCAGCGAATTCTTTATACATCTTTGTCCACTCTTCGTTTTCTCCATTAGCAGCATCTAATAAATTAATGTCTGTTGATGGAACAGCATTACCGTGAAGATGTTTGAACCAAAGTTCAGCATGTTCTTTTTCGTTTCCTGCAGTTTCTTCAAATATTGCAGCGATTTGCTCATAGCCTTCTTTTCTAGCTTTTGAAGCATAATAAGTGTACTTATTTCTTGCTTGAGATTCTCCAGCAAAAGCATAAGCGAGATTTTTCTCTGTTTGACTTCCTTTTAAATCCATTTTAAAAGTCCTCCTTAAATTACTATAAATAATTATATTATCTTTTTTTATTTAGCGTTAGTTTTTTGCTCATATTTAATATATGCGAAACTTTTATGTTTAGTGACATTATCTTTCATGATGTTATAAGCTTGATCTCTTAATTCCTTTTGTCTTTCTTTAGGAGATACCGCTAAATTAGGGAATATTGGATCAGATACATACATAGATATATATGGTCTTCTATTCTTAAATATCTTTCTTTGTCTATAGACAACTGTTGTAACTAAAATAGGTTTATTTAATAATGCTGGGAAGACAAATGAGGTATCTAAGAATGGTCTTATATCATTATAGTAAGGCCAGATATGTGCTTCAGGCATTATTACTACAACTTTATTTTTCTTATTAACATAATGCTCAATAGCATCATATAACTTTTTAGATTGAATCATATTGTTAGGAGTAGGTAATGTACCTAACATACTAACAAGAGTATTTAATCCTTTTAAAGAGTAAACATCATTACTAGCGATAATATAACCTTTCTTGTGGAATAAAAATGTTTGATTAGTAATCGCATCAATAATATTTTGAGTATGATTCATATAAACAAAATATCCAGTGTTGCTTAAACGTCTTGCAGCTTTTTTGTTATAAATGCGTATATGATATTTAATTTTTAATATTATATAAAATAAAGGTTTAGCAATTATATGAAATATAACAAATGAGAAAAAGCGATAAAAAATATTTGTGTGGATATATTTAAAATCGTCGGAAACTTGATGCTTTTTAGTTTTGTTTACCGCGAAATCATCATTAATCGGATCGCTATATACTACTTTCTTTGTTTCTTTCATATTTATAATTTTTAATCGTCTCTTTAAACATCCTTTCCATTTCTTTCATACAGAATGTCCTGTCTAATTTTTTAACAAATCCTTTATAAGCTTCTTTTGCTTTCTTCTTTTCGTTAGGATGAGATAGCCAATAATCTATTTTCTTGGCTAAATCTTTATAATCACCTGATTTAAATACGTTATTCTTGAATAAAGCAAAACTTTTAGTAGCACTTTTCTTACTATCGGAAACAATAGGAACAAGTCCGCCAGCAATCGCTTCTAAGCATGAAATACCTTCAATCTCCATTGTTGATGGATGAACATATAAATCACACATTCTGATGCAATCAACAATTTGATCATGAGAGAAGAATTCAAATACAGGAGTATTAACTAACTTTTCTTTTTCTGCTAATTTTCTAAGATAATGTTCTTGCGGACCTTTACCGGCAAAAATTAATTGAATCTTATCTTTGTATTTAGAATATTTAATCGCTTTAATTAAAACATCATGTGATTTTTCTTTAGCGTATCTTCCAGAGAATAAGATTAAAATCTTATCTTTAAAATAACCTGGTTTAGAAACTTTTTTATAATAGAAGTCTTTAGATATTCCATTAGAGATAACATATCCATTTGTTTTCTTTTGAATGCTCTTTTCAAAAACATCTCTAATAAATTGTGTTGGATAATGGACGGCATCAAGATAACTATAAGTCTTTTCATAGAAATATTGATAGACTAACCAATTCGCGAGTTTCCAATTTTTGCAAAATACGTGTGATGTAACATTCTCAGCTTGAACATGGAATCCTGCAGTGCAAGGTATGTGATATTTATGACAAATATATGCTGCTCTTTTGCCTAATCCAAAAGGCATCATAATATGAACAATATCGCAGCCTCTTATAGCGCGCATTAAGACAACATCATCTCTTTTAGAGATTTTTACACCGTTCTTTTTAACAACATAATTATTAAAGATATGAAAGTTGAGTGTTGGAACAACATAAAAACCTCTTTCGCCTTTCTTATCTTCATCAGGACAAACAATATGAACTTCGTGTCCTCTTTTTAACATAAAATCGATTAGATTATATGCTGCAACAGATGTTCCGTTATTTTGCTTACCTAGAACATCACAAACAATACATATTTTCATTGTTTTCTCCTATTTCTAGATAAACATTCTTTAACTAATTGTTCAATTTTATCGTTAGACTCTTTTTCAATTTGAGGCATTAAATCCATTGTTTTTATATTTTTTATTTTTTCGTATCGATAAATTTTAATTGCTTCAACAGTAACGTTTCTTTTCTTTAATTCTGGATGTCTTTTCTTAGTTAAATAATCTGTTCCATAAGAAACACATGGAATAATATCTGTTTCTGCCCAATAAGCTGGTTTAATTGCGCCTTCCTTATAAGGTAAAGTATGAATTTGCTCATGATTTTTCATCCTTGTACCTTCAGGAAAAATGAAATATGTTAATTCATTATTTTTAATTCTATTCGCGATTTTCTTAAATATTTTTACTTGAGTTAATACATCATCTCTATCAATAAACTCAACTTCAAGAACTGATAAAACATCTTTAACTAATGGTAATTTCTTGTTCTCTTTTTTAGAGACAAAGGAAATAGGTTTTTCAGAATAATAAATATAAAGTAATGGATCGATATAATGACGATGATTAGATAATCCTAAAAAGCATTTATTTTGATTATTTAATAAATTAACATTGTTAAATTTAATATCTAATTCAAGTAAATTAATAACGCGTCGAATAAATTTTCTAACTTTTTTATAACGCTTTTCTAATGGTACTTTCTCAGGATGTCTAGCCCATCTATGTAGCCAAGTAAGTTCTGCCCAAGCTACAACAGGAGCAACTTTGAATCCTAATTTTAATGTTCTTAAAGTCATCAGTTTACCTTTCTAAATCTTATTGACATTGGAGGTATATTTATCTCCTTGTCATTCTCATAGCATTTAACCTCTTCATTTGAAGGATTAATATACATATTAATTTTACAATAACTTCTCGAGTTTTCAAAACGAGTATTATAAGAAATTTTTATTCCATTATTATCAATATCATCTATCTGAGTGTTCCTATCTAAAACATCCATTCTGTATTCATGGAATATTTTTGTTTGTTTTCTTAACATGGTCATCTTCTTAAAATCAGTAACCATGTGTTTACGTTTCTTTAACAAAGAATAATCAAACTTATTATATGAATCCCCCATATTATAAGTATTACCATTATTCTTTTTCGATAATCCTATTTCTTGTCCAGCGTGGAAGAATGGAATACCATAGGCGAACATTACTAACGCATTCGCAAATATCACTCTTTCTAATTTTTCATCTAAACTCATATCTGGACGTAATAAAGTAAATTTATCAAATAAAGTATGATTATCATGACATTCAACAAAGTTGAGAGAACAGGCAATGTGGAAGAATTTAGAGTCTCCTAATAATCTAAAGGAGCTACCAATCATGTTCTCTTTAATTTGTTGATGAACATAACCGTTATTCAAAGCATATCCTTGTGTATTACCGCCGACATTACCAGCGACAACATCTCTAAATTGATCATTAAAGAAAGAAACTAAATTAATAACATGAGCGTTTGATTCATTCGCTAAAGTTAAGTTATATCCACTAGACATGTTCCAACCTTCACCATAGAACATAAACGAATCTTTCATTTCGAATATTTTTAATTTAAGTTCGTTAATGGTATCAGCATCTATAATACCCATTAAGTCAAATCTAAATCCATCAATGTGATAGAACTTCACCCAATAAACGCAAGCATCTATGATGAGTTTTCTAACCATCTTTCTTTCGCTTGCTAAATCATTGCCACATCCAGATGAATTAAAATAAACACCTTCATTAGTTCTTCTAAAGTAATAATTAGGAACAATAGCTTCTAAAGAAGAATGCTGATGTTCATAGACATGATTAAAGACAACATCCATAACAATACGGATACCTTTTTCATGATATTTAGATACTAATTTTAATAAGTCTTCTATTCTAGAACGTGGATCTTTGACATTTGAAGCATAACTTCCTTCAGGAACAAAATATTGTTGAGGATCATAACCCCAGTTATATGTTTTATCAGGATTAAGTTCATCTACTGTTGCATAATCATAAATAGGTAATAACTGTAAATGTGTAATACCTAAATTAGATATGTAATCAAATCCTGCTGGTTCTCCATCAATAGATGTACGTCCTTCTTCAATAAGTCCTAAGAATTTACCTTTATGTACAATATTTGTATTCTTATCAATAGTTAAATCACGAACATGTCCTTCATAAATAATGGCATCTAGATATGAATGCATTTTCTTCGGATGTTTATCATGCATATTCATTTTAAATGAATTCATATCCAAGATAACTGTACCTTCAGCATTCGGCAATGATGCCTTAGCGTATGGATCAATTGTTTTAGTGGTAACTCCACTATTCGTAACTAAATAGTTATAGAAATGTCCTTTTAAGTTTTTAGGAATGGTTAAACGATAGACTCCTCTATCAGTTCTATTCATCTTAAAAGCTTTTTTATTATCTAATAGAAGAATAACACTACTTGCTAAAGGTGCCCATACTGCAAATTTAGTTTCGTTTCTTTTATAAATATTGCCTAGATCATCTCCATCATATGCATAGCGATTGTCAAAATCTTGTAAAGAAGCTATCGGAGAGACATTTAATGGATAGATACCGATATTTGTTATAGCCACATGGTAATCAACGCCTAGTTCGAGTTCTTTATCTAACTTAAATTCGTATATTACTAAATTAGGAGTCTTCTCTTTAATCTTTCCGTTTATACGGAAACGATAATCAGGACGTACAACTAAAGTAAAAATATAATCTAAATTCTTATTAGGATGAGTAATACATACATTAATGGTTTTATAATCCATTAACTTTGCTTCAACAAATCTATTCATATATTTACTATTGCTACAGCGTAGTCTCCATCATGAGAGATTGAAACATCGTATTTCTTATTTTTATATTTAATATAAGGAGAATTATCTTTGTTATATAAAACTTCAATTTCTTTTAAAGGGATTGCGTTTAATTGTTTATGATTAGCCTTTAAGAAAGCTTCTTTAGACGCAAAACGTCCAGCAAGAAATTCCTTTTTATTGCTGGCTTTCTTAAATAATAAAATTTCTTTATCGCTTAAAATAAATCTTTTTAAAGATTCGATCTTTTTGATGCGAGAAATTTTTACAATATCGATACCAATCATAATTAATCATTTGGAGTTACTTTACTAACTTCTTCGCTCCCGATTTTATCTTCCTTATCTTTGATACCAAAGTTTTCTTTTAATACTTTATTACCTTTACTTGCTTCATTTTCTAAAGATACTAAGCCTTCATTTTGTAAACGCTTAAACATTCTACCCGCACGATTAAATCCAATACCATTCTCTCTTTGAATCATCGATATAGAAGTATACTCACGGTTATATAATCCTTCTTTTATATAATTATATAATTCTTCATCTGGATCTTTGCTATCTCCTGAAGTACCAGAAGGATTAGATTGAATCTCTTGAACTTGATGATCTTCTAAATCCATAAAGCGAGGATCATAAATTGGTTCAAGTTGAGAATTAATAAATGCTACAACATCTTCAATTTCTTTATCCGTAACATAGCATCCTTGAACACGAACGTTACCACTTGATTGTATTTGTGGGCAACTTACTAACATATCACCATTACCTAGTAATCCTTCTGCACCTTGTCCACCTAAAATAGTTTTACTAGATTCAACATCCGGGACTCTTAAAGCTACACGAACAGGTAAGTTATTTTTAATTGTTCCTGTAATAACATCAACAGATGGTCTTTGAGTAGCAATTACTAAATGGATACCTGCTGCTCTTGCTTTAGCAACAATACGCGCAATATCCATATCTATCTTTTTATTAACAGTAATTAAATCAGCAAACTCATCAACAATACATACTATATAAGGTAATGGATCAGCATTTTTCTCTCTCATTTTAATGTTGTAGTTAGTAATACTATTAACTACTACAGTTTCGAATAATGAATAACGTCTATCCATTTCTTCACAGAGTTTATTTAATGCAACTTGAGCTTTCTTAGCATCAGTAACAACTGGGCATAATAAGAAAGGTAAGTTCTTATAGCGAACAAATTCTACTCTTTTTGGATCAACTAATAAGAAGCGAACATCTTTTGGTGTATTGCGCATTATTAAAGACATAATAATAGAATGTACAAATACTGATTTACCACTTCCAGTAGCTCCACCTATTAATAAATGTGGGAATTTTGCTAAGTCTGCATATTTAGTTTCACCAGAAATATTTTTACCAAACGGAATCATTAATTTATTCTTTTCACCTTTAGGTAAAACTTCGACCATTTCTTTAAATCCAATAGTCGCACTTTCTAAATTAGGAACTTCTAATCCAGATGTAACTTTACCAGTAACAACTGGTTCAAATCTAGCAGGTACTCCACCTAATCTTTGAGATATATCAATAACGTATCTAGGAATTGCTTGAATTGAACTTGTAGCATCTATTTGAATATCATAACGTGTAACACGAGGACCAATAGTGTGTCCTACAACTTTAGCACCTACTCTAAAGTTCGCAAATGTTTGATTAATAACTGATTCATTATATTTACAATTCTCTTCGTTCTTAGCAACGATATTTTCGTTTTTATAAGTATTTAATAAATCATAACTAGGTAGTTGATATGGTTTAGAGATTCTTGGAGCTTCAGGATTTGTTTGATTGAAATTCTCCACTACTTTATTGTTGTTTAAACGTTCTTCAAAAATATTATTATTGATTACTGCTTTTTGAGGATCGCCGTTATTTGATGGAGTGTCTTCAATAATCGCTCTAGTGCTATTCATTAAATCATTATCTGAAGAGTATAAATTAGCGCGTTTTAATTTTGGAGTATCTTCATATGAATTATTATTATTTCTGATTATACTATCATCATTAATTGGAGTAGGTTGATTAGAAATATTATCATTAACTTCTTGATTCATATTATCTAAAGTTTTTTCTTCTACTGCGACTTTATTAGCTTTCTTATTTTGTGAACGCAATTTAATATAATTAAATAATCTAATTATTTGTTTATAGAATAATAATATTAAAGCAATAGAAATAACTATTGATGTAGATACTATTGTTCCAATAGGAGCTAAACAAGTATTTAATAATCCAGCAAATAAATGCCCAAACCATCCACCACCTAAAGAAGGAATTAAAACATTAACATGAATATAATTATTTTTTGGATTTGGAGTAGCAATTACCTTTCTCCAAGTATTCATAAAGGTGGAATTAAAATTAGCGATGTTAAGAGTTGTACCTTCATTCATATAAGGCGCAGTAGTCATTAAGACTAATAAACTAAATACTAATAATGCTAAAGCAATTATTTTTAATATGTTTTTTATCTTAATTTCTTTATTGCGATAAATAATTAACAATACGCCACTAGCGATTAAAGCTGGAAAGAAAAACCAATAAGCAACAAACCCAAATATAAAAGTAAATGCTACCACTAAAGATTGCATTATATAGCCATTATTTATTAATAATAAAATACCGAATAGTATTAAACCTATTCCTATTAATAATCTAGAGAATGAGTGCGGTCTTTTATTATCCATTATGCAATATCAACAATGATTGGCATAACCAAAGGTTCTTTACCAATCTCTCTCCTTAACAATCTCTTTAATCTTTCATTAACTAAAGTTTCACCAGTATTCTTATTATAATTACCTAGTAATAATTCATTTAATACATTTATCACTTCGTTAGACAATAATCTTTGAACAGTTTTTAAATCTTTTGTGCAAGTAACTCCAATTAGATCTACTTGTGGTTGAGAAACTATTTTATGTCCACGTGAATCTATAGCAACACTTACAATAGCTGCACCATCTTCACCTAAGTGTAATCTTTCAGATAAAATAGCGTTAGCTGAACTTGTTTGGTTAACTCCATCAATTAAAACAATTCCAGTTTTAACTGCTTGAGTTACAGGTAATACTCTTGCGGCTTCTCCATTAATATCTAAAACTAATCCATTTTCTAAAACGAAGATATTGTTATGAGATAAATTAATACCCATATTATAAGCAATCATAGCGTTGGCAATCATATTACGATAACTTCCTTTTATAGGAAGATAGTACTTTGGATGGAAGATAGTAATTAATGCTTTTATGTCTTCTTCTGAAGCATGCATACTTAAGTATGCTTTCTTAGGAATAGATATAACATTCATTCCAGTTCTAAATAAACTATCTAATGTTTTAGCATTTAATACCTCAAATGAATTCTTTGGAGGAGCAGCGACAACAAAGGTATCTAATTCTTTAAAATTAATTCTAGCTGTTCCACTACCTTTAGCAAACTTACTCATCTTGCGATATAAGCTCTTACCAAATCCAAGCATCAATATAACAACATCAGTATCCTTAACTCTGTTAATATCCTCATAATTTAAAATATTTTGATAAGGGATTTTACATTCTTCAACAATCTCTAATCTTTTTAACAAAGAGAATGTCTCTTTATCGTATGCACATATTTTACGATTATAAGTAACCGCTAATTTAATGATCTCAGCAACGCCAAAAGCATTAGTAGAGAATGTCGCAATTAAGATTCTTCCTTTTGCTTCGTTTTCAAATATATTTTGAATTAAAGGAGTAAGTCTATGATTAGGAGTTGTATATCCTGGACGAGTTGCAAAATTAGACTCACACATTAAAAGTAATGTAGGTTTCTCAGTAATTCTTGCAACTGCATTTGTGTCATAGCTAAAATTCTTAAAGCTATTATTTTCAATAATAAAATCACCTGTATAAACAATATTACCTAAACTAGTTGAAATAGAGACACCAAAACTTCTAGGCATGTTATGGCATGTCGCAAAGAAGTTAACTTGACGCCCCGCTATTAATTCAACACTACTAGGTTTTACAATATGATAATCAATTCTAACATTACTTATATTAACGTGATTAACAAAGGAGTCGATTAAGATTTGTGTTACATCAGTGCAATACACTGGAGCTGGGCAATCTCTTAATATGTAAGGTAACGCTCCTAATTGATCATCATGACCATGTGTAATGATATAAGCTTTAATTTTATTTTTATTTTCTTTTAAATAAGAATAATCTGCAATTATATAATCTATTCCTGGTGTGGTTTTATCTGGGTATTTAATACCAGCATCAATAACAAAAATATCGTCGTTAATTTGTACGATAGTAAGGTTTTTACCGTCTTCGTCTAAACCACCAAGTGTAAAGATATGAATATGTTCGTTCATCATTTTATAAATCTCTTTTTATGTGTAATTATTATAAACAAATTATGTATAAATAAAAGCACTAATTTAATTATTTTATGCTTTTACAATAACATCTCCTACGTTTATGTTGAATATGATCAAAGTGTTCCCATATTCCAAGAATGTCTTTATTATCTACTAAGTTAAGATTAGTCTCGCAATATTCGATTTTATCATCTAATATTTGTTTACAAACATGTCCCATAATTATTGCAGAGGCATATGAACCACCTACTGGATCAGATATATCTGTACCAACTAATCCAAAGTCTAATACTTTAGGTTTCTTTCTCGTCTTTAGTAATTTATAGATAGTCTTAGGATATAAATGTCCTTTAGACTTAATTACAATATCCGAAATGCTTGGAAATGATATAGAGAAAGATTTAATGTTATCGTTTTTATCAACTACCGCTAATAGATAATTCATATTAATTAAAGGAGCATAGTTATATATAACTAAGTCTTTCATTGCTGGTGAGAACGGAACAGTACCATATAATTTATCGTAAGAATCATCTAACATTTTAAAGAATTGCTGTTTATAACGTTTAGCGAATTGCTTATAACTTAATCCTGTTACAACACGCAAACCAGATTTCTTTTCAAGTCTTTCACCTAAATCTATAACTCTTTGAGCTTTTTCTTTTGTTGGGAATAATCTATGTTCAATCCAATCAACTTCTTTTTTAAATCCGTATTTTTCAATTAATTTTTGATAATACTCAAAGTTATATTGTTCTTCAAAAGTATTCTCATAATTAAACCCTTCGATTAATAATCCTTCTCTTTCTAGGTCAGAAAATCCTAAAGGTCCAACTACTTCATTCATTCCTTTTTCTTTAGCGTATTGTTCAACTGCTTCAAATAATTTATTCGCAACTTCCTGATTGTTTATACAATCAAAACGTGAGAATCTCATACGTTTTTGATTCCATTTTTTATTCGCAGCTTTTTGTAATATAGCTTGAATTCTACCAACTATCTTTCCATCTTTATAAGCGTTAAAACATTTTGCTTCTGATTGATCATAGTATAAATAATTAGGAGAAAACATTTTCTTCTCTTCACCATATAAAGCTGGAACATAGTATTTATTATCTTTATAAAGCTCTAAAGGGAAATTAAGAAAGTCTTTAATTTGTTTCTTTGTTTTAACTTCTTTAATAATAATCATTATTATTAACTCGCAATAATCTATAAATAGTATAAATCAATTTTCTAATAAATATATAAAAATTTAAAAAAGACACTAACAAGTGTCTATTAATTAACTGGTTGCGGGGGATGGATTTGAACCATCGACCTCCAGGTTATGGGCCTGGCAAGCTACCGGGCTGCTCTACCCCGCGACAACGTTAAATAATATATCACATAAAATAATATATAATCAATTTATATTTATAAAAACATAAGAATTGTGATATTGTAATAAAGATTATGTCAAAGAATCCGACTATAGGAAGAAATAAATTTCAATTATTAATAGCTGATTTTTTAATTGTATTTTGCATGATACTGGTATGGCTCATGTCCATTAAGGATGCTTTTCAATACAGTTCATCGTTTAATATGGAATATCATTGGGCAGTAGCTTTTGGACCTTTACTAGTAATTACTACGGTATTGCTTGGGTTTGGTTTATTTGTTGAATATAAATATAATAAATTGAGTTTTAAAAATATATTTTTATTACTTGGGATTATTCTAGTTATTAACAACATATTAATGGTATCAATTTTGCCTGCTAAAGTTTTGTTGACTTCATATAATGGAAACAACGTTTATTTAGATATTACTTTAGCCAATAGATTCTATTCTATCCTTTATTCTATGTGTATTGGAATAACACCATTTCTTATTATTTCTGTCATTTCAAAAAACGTATTACATAAAAAATATTTAAAAATTGTGTTTTATTTTCTTTTGTTCTTCCCTATTGTTTTAACTATTATTAGTTTCTTTACAGATTTTAATAGTTACATAAATATTATTAAATCTGGATTCACAGATTTCTCAAAACCAGTTGTATCAATAGTAAGAGGCAAATTCGCATTTTCAATATTCTTATATATAGGAATTATTTCATGCACTTATTTGCATTCAATTTATAAAAATTGGAAATGGCTTATATTAGCATTCTTCTTTTTATTTATTACTTTGTTTACTTATTCTAAACTTCCTTTATTACTAAGTACCCTATATCTATTTATATATTTGTTAGTTCGTATTATTTTCTTTATAAAAAAAGATAAAGATAGCCTCATTATAGGATTACTTGTCTTAGGATTAATTGTCGTAATAGGATCACTTGTTATTACATTTACCATAAATTCACAATCTGGAATATTATTTAAAATTAAAAACATTTTATTAAAAGCGTTGGATACAGCGAAAACTACCTTTAGATGGAGAACTATTATATGGGATTCTTCGTTAAGAATACTTAAACCTTATCAATGGGTATTTGGATTTGGATTTTACTTATCTGGTAAAGCTCTTCATGAATCATATGTATATAACCCATTAAGAGAAGAAAGTCCTGATTTAATTTGGCATTCGCATAACGCTTTCATTCAAAACATTATGGATGGAGGAATCATTTTCCTATTAATCGAATTATTCTTTTATGCTTACTTATTCTATATATCTATTAAAATATATAAGGAAAATAAATTTATATCTATTATGAATTTTGTTGTATTAACATTTATGTTAATTAATGCTTTTGTTGATCCTGTAAGTATATTTGAAGACTGCATTAACATCTTCTTCACTATAGTAAGCGTTATTCCAGTAATGACAATATATTATTCAACTATCGATAAAAAAGAGATGAAAAGAAGAGAAGAAATAATAAAAGAAGCAAAAGAAATTAAAAAAGTAAAGTTTGATAAAAAGATTTTAAATTGGAATAAAAAATATTTAATAAATTCAGCTAAAAATATTGCCTTAGATTTAAAGAATTATTATAAATAATTACCAGCGATTAAATACTTTTTCAGCAAAGCCTGGTACATCTTCAAAATATACTTCTTTCTCTTTTAATTTTACTGTACCAGTAAATAATCCGAATACTTGATGCTGATTACTTCTTATTAATAAAGCGTTAGTATCGCTATGTCTATCTAACATAGGTTTAAAATAAAAATTAATGTCACCACTTAAAGAAGTGATCTTCCAAGGAGACATAAAATCATCTTTGTCATTTTTATCTTTAGGTATATTGAAGATAACATTTTCTAGTTTATAAGCTTTATCTTTATAAAAGAACATATTCTCACTAGCTTGACTTGTGTTGCCAAATCCATATCCTAAATTCCATCCAATTCGTTCATTATTATAAACAGCATTCATGCTAGACCAGTACCAAGTATTTTTATAAGTCCAAATACCTCTACCCCAGTCTAAAACTCCATAACAATCATCTAATGAATATTGTTTATCACCTACCACACAATATCCTTTAGCTTTTAATAAATTGATCTTTTGATTGTAATAGAAATGTTTCTTTTTAAAGAAAGGAGTAGCAATAACCATGCTACTTTCATTAGTTTCTTCTAAAGAAATATCACAATCAAATGATTTTTTATCTTTGGTAAACTTATCGAAATGAATCTTTAAATGTCTGTGACCATTATCATTTAAAAACTCTAAAGACATTCCTTTTCTTTTGAAAACTAAATCACCAGTTTTTGAAGATGAAGGAATATTTAATTTACCAAAAGAGAAAAATCCTATAGGAGATTTAGTCATATTAATTTTGTTATTAAAATCTAAGAAAGATGCAGATACTAACCACATATAAGAATTATCAGCGATAGTAAACGCTACACCATAATCTTTATTGCCTATATAATAGTAATCCCATTCTTTGATTCTAGATTTTAGTCCTTTAATCATTGATCTTTGATAGTCTTTGACTAAAGAGAATGCATAACCTGCTTCAACTAAATTGCCTTTATCATCTAATAAAGGACCTTTACTTAATAAGTGTTCCATATTTAATTAATGACGTGTTTTATCACTATATAATTCACAGAATCTTCCAGAGAAACTACGAATAATGCCTTCTTTACCTAAATGAGTGGTATCTCCATATCTACTCATACGGAATTGCGCTAACCCTTTATCTCTTTCCTCAGTAATAAATACTGTAACTCCTGATGGAGGACAAATCATAAATTGAGCAGCATTTGTAAACGGTATATTCATAAAATGTGCAACAATTGCAGACATAACTCCGATATGACAGAAAAGAACTATTTTATCTTTATTAGGTTTAGTTACTTTATAAAAGTAACCTTCTCTTTTATAACCATGTTCAGCTAATAATTTATCTAGATTATCCCAGAGTTCAAATAAATGTTTTTCAAATACACCATCACGAACTTCCATCGCTTCTAAAAAGTTAGGCTGTAATATGATTGGATGCTTTTGAATGTAACTTGGTTTAAAGTCCCAACAAACTTGTTTTTCTCCACCTTCAAGGACGGCGTGATAATGGTTAAGTTCTCTTAACCAATCAACTGTATGAACTTTCTTTTTACCTTTAACCACTGCTTGACAAGTAAGTTGTGCTCTTTCTAATGGAGAACAATATATTTCATCAAAGTCTGAGGCATTATAACGCTTGCCTAAAGCAGCCGCTTCCTTCTTACCACGTTCAGTTATTGTATGATGTTCGTAATCAGGTTCAGCGTGTCTTATTATATATAATTTCATATATATCTAATTAATCTCTTCTGATCTTACCGACCATGGAGTGGACTCTTATTGATCCACCATTTTTCTTAACTAATGCTTTAGCATAGTCAATAGCTTCTTTTTGAGTCTTAAATACTTTTAAAGCTTTTTGATATTCTTCACCTTTAACTTTCCAAGTCTTTAATTTTCTATTGTGATAAGAAATGTGATAGGTAGTTCCAGGTTTATTTTGGACTGTTGTTTTAAAAGCAACAGAATCTTTTAAATAATTAACAAATCCTTTCTTTTCACCTTTCTTGCCTTTTGTATCGCTTTCAAATTCTTCGATAGAGCTACCAAAGATAATTCTGTGGTTAATTCTATTAATCATCCACATTACAAGGGCAAATCCAAATGTAATTAGAATAAATAATAATAAAGTAATAACGTTATCAGTTACTTTTTCCTCTTTTTGTAAAACATCTGGAATTAAACGTAAGAAAGAATGAATTAGTAAACCAGCATTTTTAGTAGCTGCTGCAGCACCAATAACGCCACCTACATAAAGTAATGTACCAATTACAGGAGCAAATACTGAACCAAAGCGGATCTTCTTATCGATAGCAATGAATAAGAAATTAAATACACAAACTACCGGAATTAAGAATGAGAAGAATAAATATCCACCTTCTATAGAGAATAATTGAGCAATATCTTTGAATCCGTTATATGTTGGGAAACAGATATTGGTAATTAAAGCAACTAACGACATTGTAGCTGCAATAAAATAAATACCAGTAAATAATGGAGGTATTCTTGTTTCACCTTTCACTATGCTAACAATATTAGCAAATCCCATTAATAACGCTGCGGCAATTGCAACAAACGATGCAACTATATCATATCTAGCATAATTGTTAGCAGATACTTTACCAACTGCAATATAAGATAATACTGCTAAAGCAATAATTGCTAGGTTAGTAAGTAACCCGATTACATTATAAAATCTTATTCTTTTCATATTAAATCTCCTTGTTTTCTAATATCGTTTTTATTATATCAAAAATTTAAATATATTTTATTTCTTTTTATTTCTTTTTAATAAATGCATATTAATTCTTTTTGTTATTTTCACAAATATTGTGTTTCCCTTTTTCCACGAACCAGCAAAATGATGAATAGAATATGAATTATCAGTTAAACCTGTTTGACTCAACATATAATAAGGATTAAGTGGGCAAAAATATTCTCTTGGATAAATAGTTACTTTATTATTTTTTTGATATTTTCCATTCTTTTTAATATATTTGTTCTTTTTAAAAATGCTTGTAACAATAAGACACATATTATAAAGTTCGAGAAAATGCTTTCTGAATTTAGCTTTTTCGTAATACTTTAGTAATTTATTAATAATTTCACTTTTATTTTCCGCATAGATTAATTCGCAGCAAATTAAACGTTTATTTGCAAATCCTGCAACAAATTCGTTATCAAATAATTTAGAAGGATCTTTAATAAGTTCCATGTCTGTATCTAAATATAATCCGCCTTGTTCAAACAAGACTTTTAATCTTACATAGTCTGCTACAAACGCATATTTTTTCGCTTCATAAGCTTTTTTAGCGAACGATGGTAAGGAATTTATATCTATTTTACTTTCATCCCATTTGATAATTTCCCAATCAGGTAAATATTTCTTCCAACTTTCAATGCATTTTGCATTTAATGAAGGAATCGGATTATTTCCAAACCAACAATAATGTATTTTTTTAATCATAATATTATTTAATTATATTTTTAATTTTGGCGGAGATTTAGAGATTCGAACTCTAGCGGGCTTTGACACCCCTATCGGTTTTCAAGACCGACCCCTTCAACCACTTGGGTAAATCTCCAAATTTGGTGGACCCTGCAGATCCTGACACTGCAACCGTTCGGTTATGGGCCGAATGCTCTTCCTTTGAGCTAAGGGTCCTTGTAATAGTTGGTGGCTGAGGAGGGACTCGGACCCCCGACACGCCGGGTATGAGCCGACTGCTCTAACCAACTGAGCTACTCAGCCAACTATACTCTGGTGGAGCCAAAGGGAATCGAACCCTCAATTTAAGCTTGCAAAGCTAACGTTATTCCATTTAACTATGGCCCCATGGAATGAAAATGGTTGGGATGATGGGATTTGAACCCACGATCTCCTGCTCCCAAGGCAGGCGCGATAACCAAGCTACGCTACATCCCAATTTTTTGGCGCGCCAGACAGGAGTCGAACCCGTAACCTCTTGGTTCGTAGCCAAACACTCTATCCAGTTGAGCTACTGGCGCAAAAATTGTATTTAATACTGGAGCATCCTGACGGAGTTGAACCGACGCTCATTGAGTTGCAGTCAATTGCCTTACCACTTGGCTAAGGATGCATTTTAACCAGCGCGCTATATTATA
>DCIT01000035.1 GCA_002317145.1 Caryophanales bacterium UBA1719 | reverse complement strand
TATACCACTTAACTATGGGGGCGCACTTATAGATTATACTTATTCTTTAATTTATTTCTACAAATAAATCATAAACAAAAGCATCTTTGATCTTTAGTTTATAATACTTACCTAAATTTAATGGTTTCTTAGAGTATCCAAATACTCTTCCATCAATATCATCCGGACCATTAAATTTAGTTAAGAAAGAATAAGTATTATTATCTTTATTAAAACCAATACAAAGTCCTTCTACTACTTTATTAATATGCGTTTGATTTAATTTATAAGATATCTTTTCTTGTTCTTTCATTAATATATCTTTTCTTAAAGATTTAGTTTTCTCATTTACTTGATCAGGTAAAGCATAAGCTTTAGTGCCTTCTTCTTTAGAATAAGTAAATACTCCTAAATGATCAAACTTAAAATCTTTAACAAAAGATAATAACTTCTTAAAATCAGAATTAGTTTCTCCTGGATATCCAACTATAAAGGTTGTTCTAAATATAGCATTAGGTATTTCTTTTCTAATTTTATTAAGAATAGTAAGAGTATTATTTTGATTTCCTTTACGGTGCATACTCTTAAGTAATTTATCAGAGACATGTTGTAAAGGAATATCAAAATAAGGATATACTTTCTTACTATTCTTCATAAAAGAAATAAATTCATTAGTAATTTCACTAGGATATAAATATAGTAAACGGATATGTTTTATATCTTTTATCTTCTCTAGTTCTTTTAATAAGGTTACTAAAGTAGTCTTATTATGTAGATCTATACCATAACTAGAGACATCTTGTGCGATGATATTAAGTTCTTTAATACCATCTTTCGCTAATATGTTTGCCTCTTTAACTATTTCTTTTAATGGTCTAGAGATATATCTACCTCGTATATATGGTATAGCGCAGAAGCTACAGAAGTTATTACAGCCTTCAGCGATTCTTAAGTAAGCAACATTATTCGAGGTAGATATAACTCTATTTAATGGTTCAAAGTTATATGTCTTATTATCTTTTAGATAATTAGATACATATTCATTAAAGTGTTTATATTTAGACAATGGGATTATTAAGTCTATCTCTGGTATTTCTTTCTTTAGTTCTTTATAGTAGCGTTCCGCTAAACAACCAGTGACTATTAATTTCTTTTTATATTTAGCCATCTCTAAGATAGTATCAATAGCTTCTTTCTTACTATCTTTAATAAACGCACATGTATTAACTAAGATGATGTCTGCTTCTTTAGGATTATTAGTAATATCATAGTTAGCGTTAACAAAGCTTGCTAACATAATCTCACTATCTACTAAGTTTTTAGCACATCCTAAAGATACAATACCGATCTTAAGTTTCTTCATATTATTAATGTCTATTAAATTCTTTAGCGATATTAGATAGCTTTCTAACATTCTTATTTAATCCATCAAAGTCTTTTAGACGGTAAGTCCAGTTATTTTTACTTACTACTCCTGGGATATTAAGTCTAGCGGACTTACCCTGTCTAAGGATATCCCATACCGCAAAGATAACTAAGTTTGATGGTTGATTAGCGGCATACTTAAATAAGTTAGTGATTATATTATGTTTACGATATGTATTAGTAAGATATTCTTCTAAAGCATTTCTTATATCCTCTGGTTGATTATTAAACCACTCCATGGCAGTTTCACTGTCATGTGTGGATAAATATACAACCGAGTTTTCTCTTTTAAAGACATTGTTATTTGTTTGATGTCTAAGTTCTTCATCAATAATCGTAAATTGTAATACTTGCATACCTGGGAGATTATAGTGATCTCTTAAGTGATATACTTCTTCTCTCATTAATCCTAAGTCTTCAGCGATTAGATTCATATTAGGATACTTATTAAATAGGGTATCAAAGAAATCGTAACAAGGAGGTTCTCTCCATTCTCCGACTCTAGCATCACTTGCTTTAGCGTCAATAACATAATAAGTATCAAATGCTCTAAAGTGATCAACTCTTACTACATCATAGATTCTACTCGCGGAGTGTAATCTATTAATAATATATTCATATTGATGATCTTTAAGGTAATTCCAATCATAGATTGGATTACCCCATAATTGTCCTGATTCAGAATAATAGTCAGGTGGTACCCCACTGACTAAACTAGGAGAATTATCTTCATTTAATAAGAAGGTTTCTTTATTATAATAGACATCACTAGAATCAAAGTTCACATAGAAAGGAACATCTCCTATTATTGTTACTCCTTTCTTCTTCGCGTATTCATGTAAATCATTCCATTGTAAGAATAAGATATATTGTTTAAATAAGTTATATTGAACTTCGTTATTAATTTCTTCTTCACTTAATTCTTTAATAGTCCATTTATTCCAAGGGATATAATTATTCTTCTTAAGAAGTATTAGGTAAGAAGCATATTGATATGCCCAAGGTTCGTTAAGCTTAAATTCTTCTAAGATAGATTTATAGTTATCTTGGTTAATGAAGGTCTTATATGCTTCTAACCAATACTTCTCTTTATATCTTCTTACTTTCTTATAATTAACTTTCTTCTGTTTTCTTTTTGAATATACCTTAAAGTCATTTATTAACTTACGGTACTTTAAATCAGGTATAGAGACATATACATCATCTAAAGCATTAGAGGATAAACATGAATAAGGACAGTTACTATCGTCTGTCGGATTTAAAGGGAGGATCTGCCATGTTGAATAATTAATGGTATTGATATAATCAATAAAGCGATAAGAGTTATCGCTAAAATCTCCAATACCAAATTCATTTGGGATAGAGAATAACGGGCATAATAATCCTATATGTTTCATATACTAGAACAAAGGAGCGAATAATCTAAGTATCGCCCAATATAGTCTCCTTGGTGCGGCATATTTCTTATAGTCTCGATATTTAATTTCTTCACTAACCTTAAGTGAGTTAAGGAAGTCATTCTTCATATCCTTAATACAATCATTCTTATACATAAATGTCGCATTCTCTAAGTGGAGATATAGACTACGATAGTCTAAGTTAATGGTACCGACTGTGGCAAACACATCATCCACGACAAACATCTTCATATGAATAAATCCTGGTAAGTATTCATATATCTTTACTCCATTAAGTAATAAGGTACGGTAATGGCTTCTAGTAATTCTAAAGACCGTCTTCTTATCTGGGATTCTAGGAGTGATGATTCTTACGTCAATCCCTTGTTTCGCTGCGCTACACAAAGCATTGACTAATTCATCATCAATAATTAAGTATGGAGTAGTGATATATAAATACTTAGTAGCATAGTTAATTAATTGAAGATATACTCTTTCACCCACTGATTCAGAGTTATAAAGTAAGTCGGTATATGGTTGAACATATCCACTACCTTTATGGTTAGACATATCTGGGAAGTATTCTAGATAGTTTTCATCATTAAGATTAACTTGAGATAAGTCTACCTCTGTTAAATATAACCATAAGGTTAAAAACTCCATTGTATATCCATATACTGCTGGACCTTTAACTTTAATCGCGTTATCTTTCCAATATCCAAATAACTTCTTTTTATTTATATATTCATCCGCGATATTAATTCCACCTGTAAACGCTACTTTACCATCAATAACCATGATCTTTCTATGGTCTCTATTATTGATCTTAACATCTAATAATGGTTTAAACTTTTGATAAGCAAAGGTCTTGATTCCTAGTTCGTTTAATTTCTTATCATATTTACTAGGTAGATATCCTGCACTACCGACATCATCATAAATTAAACGAACATCAACACCTTGCTTCACTTTATTCATTAATACTTTTAAGATAGAGTCCCAGAATAATCCTGGAGAGATAACAAAGTATTCAATAAAGATAAACTTCTCGGCTTTCTCTAATTCTTTTATCATTTCTGGGAAGGCTTCTTCTCCAGAAGAATAATAATTAATAGTAGAGTTCTTATAGATATCTCCTCCACTAGCTTTAGCGATATAATTAGCTATCTTTTTAGCGTTTACATTATCTTTCTCTAATTCTTCTTCAATATTCTTATTAATATTAACGTTACTTAATAAGTCTAATATTGGTTTCATTCTTCTTTTTTGTCTAGAGGTAATCTTCTTATTACCAAAGAGTAAATAGAAGAATGCTCCAAATAAAGGGATAATAGCTACTACCACTAACCAGGCTATCTTATAGGCTGGTTTAGCTTGAGAGTTAACTATATAGACTATTACTCCAATAGAGATAATAAATAATATAACCGCGACAGTTAAATACATTTGCCATGGTTTTAAGTTAAATACTTCACGTAATGAGTCAGCGATAACATAGAAAAAGACAAATATTAAAGCTAGTTCAGCTATTAATACTAGTCCTATCCATAAAATACGTGAGGTTAATAACTTACGAAGTTTTTTAAACATAGATTATTTAGTTGGCGTTGGTATATTACCTTTATTAAATTCACCTTTATCAGTGTAATCGATTGTATATTTAATTTCTGAGTATTCTACTAAGACTGGTTTTTCTAAATATAATACTGGGACTTTAGATTCATCTCCATAAGCTTCGGAAAGAATTAATAGTTCATGATAGAAGCGGAAGTTCGTAAAGCGATATCCTCCATTCTCAGGGACAAGCAAAGCTTCATAGAAATAGTTATCTACTGCTTTATGAGTATCTCCAACTGTTGTTGAATATGGAGAGAAATCGCTCATCGCTTCTCTAATGATATATCTTTCTCCAATATCTTTAATGTTGGTCTTACCATAGACAGCGTTATTATTATCCGCTAAGACAGAGAAGCTTATTTCTCTACCAGGTGTTCTAGATTTAATAACAAAGTTATTCTTAATATCTTTTTCATAAGCATGAGTACCGAATACTTCTTCAGCTTTTCCTTCACCAGAATAAGATTCTTCTTTAACAACATATGTTACTTCTGGATTAGAAGTATTATTCTTTAATGATCTAATAGTTGAGTACTTCTCACCATCTAATCCATTAACATAGTCATCCATTTGTTGTTCATTCTTAATAGTAGATTTACTATTCATGACTTGTTCTTCAGTTTTAGTATTAACTAATTTAGTAGTCACTAGATTGTTATATCTAGTATTAGTATCAGTACGAGATGTTTTCTTACATAGGTTAGCTGCACCTAAGTTCGTACCAAAGTATGCTGCTTTTAAATCACGAGTTTCTTCACTACGGGTATAGCTTTTAACTTTAGCGTCATAATTTTTATAATCTTTAATTGATTTTTTAAGCTTATCGTATTCTTCACTATTTAAGTCTGAAATGGTGATATCTTTATATTCTGATTCCATTCCGATACGTTTATAATTATCATTACTAAAAGGAGATTTAGGTAAATCTACTTTATTTCCGTTACATCCGATTAATAGTAATGGGATTCCTAATAATAAAAGTGCTTTCTTTTTCATTATCTAGTCTCCTCTTTTGTATAATCAGGTAAATCTGCACTTATTTCAGAAATGTGTTCAGAAGAACCATAAGATGTTCCGAAATTAGTAATTTCTTCAACATAGTAAATTGGGATAGGTGTTTTAAGTTTAGTTACTGGGACATTAGGTTGGATTATTTCACTAGTGACAACTGTTTCTGTATAGTGTCTAACGTAAGTGACTAAACCCCATTTATTAGATTTATCATCTGTTCTTTTAACAAGTTTAGTAACTGTTAAGCTATTTTCCATAGCTTGATATTTTCTACCATCCGCTAATTGAAGAATGCCTTCATCCATTCCTTCAATCTTTATTTTTGATTGATTAGCCTTAGCTAAGATAATATTTCCATCTGCATCTGCTCCAGATTTTTGATCTGGTTCAGTAATATATGCGGATTGTTTAAAGTTATTAAATAATATTTTATTACAAAGTGTTGTTTCTTCTTCTGTCCATTTAGGATCTGTAGGAGATGGATCAGCTTTAGTTATTTTTAATGTATCTGTACCTTTAGTATATGATTTATTTTCTTTTTTCTGAGTTCTTACATTTAATGATTTTGAATCGTTAATATTTGGTCCTTCTTTAACTTTACCTTCTGCATCAGGATCCTTATCAGCATAGTAAATATATTCTTTAGTCTCTAATTCTTCACTAATGTTGCCATAAGAATATTGTGACAAAGATGTAGAGTTTGAAACAGTATAAGTTCTTTGTTTTGCTGATGCACTTTCATCTTGTCTAAAAGATTCACTTACTTCATGTTTCTTAACATTAGATATTGAATATCCTTGTTTAAAGTCTCCTGCGAATGCTCTTAGATAATTTCTTTCTTGTTTATCAGTCTTCTTATAAAAGATTTTACTATCGTAATCTTCTGTCGTATCTTTAACAATCTTGATTTCATCAGTCGTTAAAGATCTAACAATAGATTCATTTTTAGTATCAAAGTTAAATCCTATTGGAGTATAGTCATCAGGCTTAAAAGGATCTTCAAAACCACCATTCTTATTACAAGATGATAATAATGGTATAAATGATAGAAATAATCCTAAGGCCTTTTTCATCCTAGTTTATATTATACTAATATAAATTTTATTTGCTATGTTTTGTAATATAGGCATCAACATCCTCTAATTTGATACCTAAAGCAATTGCTAATTCTTCTGTTAATAATTTCTCACAGAAGTTCGCTAAATTTTGATCTGTTAAAGGCATAGCCTTTTTTAGATTAATAAATTCATTCTTTTTTAAATATACGGTATGAGCGATCGCTGCTAAAGCTTCTAAGTCTCCAGAGATAATCATAGATTGGAATTTCTCTTTTCTCTTACGGTTATCATTAATCCAGACAGTTTTAGCTTTTCTCATCTTCTTTACAAGAAGTTGAGCGCTTCTTTTAGAGATATGCTCTCTTATTTGTTCAGACTTATCTACTGGAATACGAATAATTGACCCAGTTTCAACAAAATAAGGTGCTAAAACATAGTACCTAACTTTACCGTCACCAAAATCATTAGTCTCGATTTTCTTAATCTTGCATACTCCCTCATGACGATGGACTACGCAATCTCCAACCTTAAACTTCATCATTAATATTTTACCACAAATGTAGTTAATTTATTCTTAAAAATAAAAGGGACCAAAGGTCCCTTTCATTATTAAATTTAGTTAACTTTTACTTACGTAATTTTAAATTTTTGATTAAGTCAGCGTAAGCATCACGGTCAGCTTTCTCTAAGTAATTTAATAGAGATTTTCTTTGACCAACTAAACGCATTAAGCCACGGTGAGAAGAATTATCTTTATGATTCTTTTGTAAGTGATCAGTTAAAGCGTTAATTTGTTCTGTTAATAACGCGACTTGGACTTCGACAGATCCAGTGTCCTTTTCACTTCTAGCAAATTTCTTTACTAGTGCGGCTTTCTTTTCTTTTGATAATGCCATTTGTTTTTTCTCCTTTTTTAATACTTGGCTAGATCCAAGATTAGCGTTGGAGAATCGCTTATCCTAGATTTAGTTGCGATATATATAATATATGTTTATTAATTTAATGCAATTATTTTGTTAATCTAAATCTGCATCACCATCACTACAGTGGATAACTGTTGCAGGAATGTCATCGTGCCAAAATTCAGATTTTGTAACGTTTGACCATTGCACCTTGGTACCTGCAAAAGATAAATTATCTAATGTAGTGCAACCACTAAAAGCTAAATCATCTATCGAAGTTATGGTTGAAGGCAATATAACATTGTTTAAAACTGAGCAATCCTCAAACGTACTAACTTTTATTGTAGTAATGGTTGAAGGTATATTAATGGATTCAAGACTACTACAGAATGCAAAACTCGATTTACCTAAAGTTTCCAACGTAGATGGCAGAACAATAGATTTAACAGGGGTATACGAAAAAGCATAATTTTCAATAATTTTAATATTAGATAATTCTATAGATTCTAAAGCGCTTTTATAGAATGCATTTTCATTAATCGTATTCAGATTATTTGGCAATAAAATTGCTTTAAGTGAGGAGCATACAGTAAAACAATTTTTTCCTGTCTCGGTCATATTATTTAATTTACTAAAGGTTACAGAAGATAAATTTTTGCAACGCTCAAATCCAGTGTTCCAAGGAGATGCTGAACATTCACCACATTTTAAAACGGGTTTACCTAAATGTGTTGAAGGTATTTTTGCTTTCGTAATGTTTTGATCTATTGTATAAAATTCATATCCAATAAGTTCATTATCTGCATCAGTTAATTCTTCATATCCTAAAATGTTAGAAACTTCAACTTCGCAAGTAGCTTTTTTGTTACTACCATCGGTTGCAGAAACTGTAATAGTAATTGTTTTTGATGGATTTGGTATAGATTTAACTGTTAACTTACCTTGATCATCTACTTCAACAATTGATGGATCAGAAGAAGCCCATTTTAAATCTTTCTTTGTTGCATTTTCTGGTAAAACAGTTGCAATAATTTTATCTTGATCGCCTTCTCCTTCTAACACCATAGTCGCATCACTTAATTTGATATCTTCAACTAATATAGATTCAGGAGTTTTATCTTCTACTTTAGGAGTAACCTTAACGGTACCTTTATGATTTTCAAATGCTACTTGTTTAATCGTTAATTCAACTGATTCTTCAACTTGCTTAACATTATATTCTTTAACTTCTTCTAATTTATCGTTACCAATATATACACTTTCAATTCCTGATATTTTCTTTTTAGAAGAATCTTTAGGAGATACTTTATAAACCATGCCTTCATCTGTTTTTGTTCCTTCTGAAATGACAGCTTCATTTTCTTTAGTAGGATCAACAATAGGAGTATCTTCTTTCTTATTCATTAAGACTAAAGGAACAGTAATTGCAGTTGCAACAACTCCTGCACCCAATAAACAAACTCCGGTTTGAATACCAGCATTAAGATTTCTAAACCATGTAAATCTAATAGGTTTAGGTATTTCATAATAAGTATTATTAATGAACCACCAAGTATGGTTTTTCAATAAATACTCTTTTTCGCAATTATTTCTTTTAGCGAAATCTTGTAATTCTTTTTTAGTATATTTAAGTAGTCTATAGTTTCTATTTTTATACTTCTTGTTATATTGCTCAAGAGTATGATTAAAAATTATATTTTTATTTCCCATATTATTACCTCTTTTATACATCAATAATTATTTTACAATTTGTGAAAAAAAAATTCAAAAAATCTATTTTGTAATCTTAGATATATCTTTATTTATTTGTTTTATTAATTCTTTCTCAGATTTAAACTTCTTCTCACTTCTAATAAAATCAATAAATTCAATATATAACTCTTTACCATATAAGTTATTAGAGTATCTAGGGATATGAACCTCTAATAAAGGTTCTTTAAGTTTATTAATGGTAGGATGTATCCCTACATTAGCAATCCCTAATCTAGGGATACCTAAGATATACACTAATACTTTATATACTCCATACTTAGGGATAACAAAGTTATCAATGATCTTAATATTCGCAGTAGGAAAGTTAATCTTTCTCCCCTCTTGATAACCTTTAATAACTCTTCCTTTAATTTGATAAGGATGCCCTAAATATTTATTAGCTTTCTTTATTTTTCCTTCTTTGATAAATTTCGCGATATCAAAACTTGATATCTTCTTATCGTCAATCTTTAAAAATTTAACAACATGAACTTGATAATACTTTTTTAAATATTGAAT
>DCIT01000015.1:2545-4348 GCA_002317145.1 Caryophanales bacterium UBA1719 | reverse complement strand
TTATCAATTACTCTTGCTAAATATTGTAAAGCTCTAAATCCTAAGAAATAAGAAGATCCTATATCTTCTTCTTGATAGCAATATCCTCCACAGCGATGGGTGATATTTTTATTTTTACCAAAAGCTACTCCACCAGTACCGCTTATTAATATTATTCCATCACCATTAACAGCACCTTCTAATGCATTAGTGACATCACTATGGGCATCTACTGCTTTAGTATCTTTTCTTATTGATTTAATTATATTAATAATATCTTGTTCATCCTTTTTACAGACTATTCCACCTAGACCAACGTATATAGATTCAAATTTATAATTTAATTTACTTATATTATCTTTTAATCTTTTTTTAGTAACACTTAATGGATATGTATCTATAGATGTTCCATCACTTATAAGTTCTTTAACAATCTTTTTATTATCATTAATAACTAGATATGAGGTTTTAGTACCTCCACCATCAATTCCTAAATAATATTTCATATGTATAAATATTATCACATTTAATTAGTTAATAAATTTCGTTTATTTTAAGATAAAAATAAATTCTTTTTATCTAGAAGGAAATCAACAATATTAATATGCGTAATGCCATCTCTAGACATATCAATCTGATCTAAGCTTAAAACATATTTAGGAGATGCATCTTTAATAGGTTTAAAAGCATCAAATTCTCGTTTGATTGTCTCTTCATCACTCATTATATAAGAAACTTGAATATAACATTTTTTGCCATTTAAACAAGCAACAAAATCAACTTCACCTTTATATGTTTTACCAACATATATATCGTATCCTCTTGATAATAATTCAATCAAAATTACATTTTCTAAAAATTTTCCTACATCAAAACGATTACTAATAGCATTTATAAATCTCATACCATTATCTATCGCATAGTATTTTGGATTTGATTTTAAAATTTCTTTGCCTGAAATATCGAAACGATATATCGGTTTAAGTAAGAAACTCTTTTCCATCTTTTCTAAATAGTTATAAACAGAACTTAATGAGCAGTATTCTTTATTTTTATTGTTAGATTTTAAATAGTTATATATCGTATCTGGATTATATTCATTTCCTGCATATAATAAACAATATTTCGCTACTTTATAGAATTTAGAGTGTTCAATGTTAATATCCCTAGCAAATATATCTTTTTCACAGATATCAGTAAATAATCTATTTACATATAAGGAAACGGAAGCATCATCGCTTAAATCAAACCTTAAGGGATAACCTCCAAATTTAAGATAATTGTCAAATTCAATCTTTCTACGATTAAATTTATTAATGTAACTTAAAGCCTCTACATAACTGAAAGGATATATAGTAAATTGAATAGTTCTACCAGTTAATATAGTAGATATTTCACTTGATAACATCTTTGAATTAGAACCTGTAATAAAAATAGAACAATCAAAAGATGCTCTAAACGAGTTGATCGCTTTTTCAAAATGTTCAACATGTTGAATTTCATCAAAAAATAAATACTGCTTTTTACCTTTTCCTTTATTAGATAAAACAAAATCATTTAATTTTTTATATGTATTAATATCTTCAAATTGAGATTCTTCAAAATTAATAAAAATAATGTCGTCTTCGCTTATTCCTTTTTTTAATAATTCCTGAATTACTAAATGAAGAATCATAGATTTGCCACTTCTTCTAGAACCAGTCAGTACTTTAATTAAATCTACATCGATAAAAGGTCTTATTTTCTCAAGATATCTATCACGCGTAATAAGTTTCTTTTTCTCTATTTTCATGTCTCAATAATAACACCAACTTGGAAAAACTC
>DCIT01000015.1:1621-2378 GCA_002317145.1 Caryophanales bacterium UBA1719 | reverse complement strand
TACCATTGATATACCACCATGTGCAACCAGTTAATAAGAAGTTATTCTTTATAGAGTATTTCTTATCAAATCCCTCTATTTCCTTTTTAGAGAATTTTAATAACATACATTTACAATTCTTATACTTCTTACAATATTCTTCTAGACTATGACCATAAATAACATTTATATTAATAAATTTATCAGTCTTGGTGCTATATAAAGTCTTAGAGAACAATCCCATCTTAGTTCTATTAAATGGTTTAGTTAATTGCTTGTCAGTATACCATTTCTTACCAGCGATAATTTTATCTTTAAAATTAATATTTTCTTTCCATTTTAATTCTTCAATGTAAACTACTTTTCCGTTAGTGACAAATTTAACTTTCTTTGTAAAGAAGACTATAAAGATAATAAAGAAGATAGTTCCACCACCTGCAACTGAACCAGCTGTTATACCAGCAATAGTAGCAGTACTTAGACCGCCACCACCTGGGGGAGTTGGTGTTGGATCAGGAGTTAATTTACCTTCAGCAGCAAATCCCCATGTTGAGAAATGAGATGTTGTAAAGGTACATTTGTTTCCGGTTACTTTTGTTGTTTTCGTTTCAATTGAACCGTCAGTTTTAATATAAATAACATTTTGTTCTGATAATCCAGAATAATTTTCAGGCAATTTTAAAGTTACTAAATATTCATTGCCATCAAATTTTACTTCCACACCATTTTGCTCAAGATGAATATCAAATTGACTTATCAAATTAGTATTAGATGAAAG
>DCIT01000015.1:0-1517 GCA_002317145.1 Caryophanales bacterium UBA1719 | reverse complement strand
CCTTTTGTTACAACAACATTTTCAACAGTAGGTTTACCTTCTGGCATTTTACTAGTTACTTTTTTAACAGCTTCACCTGGTTTAATAGGATCTTTAAGTTCGCTCGTTTTTAATGACTTATCAGGTAATTCACAGATAACATATTTAGAATTATCAGAAGTAAAATATTCGACACATGATTTATCTAATGGTTTTGTGAATTGATATTCGATATCAGATACTTTTCTTTCAACCGTATCGTATATCTTTCCCGTAAATCCAAATTCAGCTCCACTCTCTAAAGCATATTCTCCTGTAGTTAAAGGAGTTAAAGTAGGGATAGTTGTTGAATCTGATTGATAGTAATACATAATATTTGATAAAACCGCTGTTTCAATTCTTTCTGAAATTGGTTTAGATGTATCTTTATCAGTTAATCTTTTATTATTTATTACCTTAGCCTTACCACCTAAACACAACTCACTTTTATAAGTACTAACGCAACATGAAAGTTCGCTAGTTCTTAAAGTAACATTATCAGTTATTTCAGCATCTCCAGCAATTGTAGTAGTTGGTATAAATGGACTGCCTGACATATAAATGGTCGAAATAACACAATCAGAGTTAGAATAACAATCGTGGATTTTCCCACCAGTAATGTTAGCTGTATGATAATTCCTAAGAATACAGCTTAATCCATAACAATTTCTTATTTCTCCACCTTTTATATTAAGAGTAGGAGTTCCAGTATCAAATCTACCAACATGAATGAGCTCTTGTTTAGCGTTACATCCAACAATATTACCAGCTTCAATATTAATTACAGCATTACAGTTATTACTCATACTAACAATAGAGTCTTGCCAGCCATAAGTTAGTGTCCTATCGTTTTGAGAATAACCAACGATAGATCCGCCATACATATTAAACGTTCCCATGGTTCCTATCGCAATACAGTTTTCACAATATAAAATACCGCCATCTAAAGAAAGTGATGTTTCAGTATCAGAAGGTTTCCAATAGTTTAGAGTAGGATCATCTTTATTATTTTCTACAAAATAATGTTTTGATTTTTGTCCAGGTTCTACATCATAATCATATAAATTTAAAGTATAATCAGCACCTATAGAAAATATATTATTTTGTGCGCATCCTTTAATAGTGTATCCTTCTAAATAAAAGTTAGTCTCTGATGTTCCGGTGCCAGTATTTAAAAAAAATGTTCTACCGCCGCCTACCGTATTTTTAGATAAATCAATATCACTACCTAAATAATAAGTTTTGCCCGCCTCTAAAATAACTTGTGCAGGTGTTGTATCATCTTGTTTTATTTCAATCCAATCATCATTACGACTTTTATGATTACTGACATTCTTAGTTTTATTATTATTGTTTGTTATTACAGTATTATTATTAACTGTTTTAGAGTTACCTTTAAAACCTACTAATGCACCAAAAGCTGCAATAGCAGGAATTATTGAATACATTATCTTTTTATTCATGTGGGGTCTCCTCCATATAAAATAATTTCAATTTAT
>DCIT01000007.1 GCA_002317145.1 Caryophanales bacterium UBA1719 | reverse complement strand
TTATTGATATTCTTTTGAATATCACTATATAGGATTTCTCCATCACTATCAGGTTTAATATATTTAACTTTAAATCCATTATTCTCTAATTCTTTTAAAGTTTCTAATACGGCGGGATGTTCATTAGAAAATGCAATTATTTCATTACCTCTATTACGATATTTATAACAATATCCTTTTAAGGCATGATTAATACCTTCACTAGCGCCTGAATTAAAAATAACTTCATATTCATTATTTAGTTTTAAAGCATGAAGAATATCTTCTTTAGCTTTCTCTAAAGCTTTATTAGTTAAATAACCTAAGCGATGAGATGAATTGTTATTAGCTGGAAACTGTTTAATAGCATCTAAGTAGGTTTTTATTACATCTTCATTATTACTAATATAAGTCGCAGCATTATCTAGATAAATCATTTCTTTCTCTCGTTCTCTTTAACACGCATTATTAAATCATTTGTAGCATTATAGGCTTTTTCAAATTCACCATCATAGAACATCTTTTCATTTTGCGCTAATAAAGCATTAGACTCACTAGAGGCTAATCTTTCTTTATTAATATAAACCATTGATGATTCTGCTAGATTCATCATGTTATATTCTTGTTCTATTTGATTAAGAGTAGACTCTCCATCAAAGTTAATATAATTAACAGCGTTATTAATTTTATTAATATCAATAGGTTTGATATTACAAGTATTATTAATAATCTCTAATTGATGATATATCTCTTCAATCTTATCTTTGTATTTATTTTTAAATTTCTCCATTGAGGAATCAGAAATATATTTTTCTGCTTTTCTTAATTTATAGTAGAAGCTAGAGACTAAATCATGTGCGCGTTCTGCATCTTCTTTTAAACTAGATAAATAAGAACGGAATTCACTTATTTGATTTTCGATATCTGTTACTTCACTTTTAAGTTCTAAAGTTTTTTTAAGTAATGCAGTATATGGTTCCATTACAGTAGCATGAATAGAATCATCTAAATCTCTTTTACTTCTACCCATTCTATTGATATCTAATTGAATCTTCTTTCTCATGTTCTTACGTTCATCAGTAATAACATAATATTTTTGAACACTTGGTAAAGTATTACATAACTTAATAAATGTATTAGTGATATCAGCGACTCTTAAACGCACTCCTTCTTCTTCACCATCAAAAGCTTTACGAGCATCTATTTCTACTTTAAATCCTGAGAATATTGAATCAATATTACTTGAGATAGCATTTAACTCTTCTAAAGCATGTTTATATTTAAATAATCTAAGATTCTTATTAATCTCTTCTATCTTATTTTCCATCTCTTCAATAGATTTATCATTCACTAAATGTTGAGTAGGATATTTCTCTTGCTGCATTCTATGATATTCACTTTTTAAATCTTGAATCTTACTAGGTATTATCTTATTAGATAAATTGCATAAATCCGGCATGGATTTATTTATATTATTTAATTCATCTAATACTTTTTTAATATTCACAATTAAAGTACTGCAATCATCATAATTTGCTTGATTAATATATGTATCAAACTTTGAGAATAATTCATCAACATAATTAAATGATGCTTCATACGAATTCTTTAACATACTTAAATCAATTTCATGCGCGGTATATTCTTGTTTAATTAATCTAAATTGTTCTTTCGCATCATACGCCATATGATTGCATTCTTCTTCAGGTCTAATAATTTGTAATAGATCATTATTTAATTTATTAACTTCAATCTCAAATTCATTCATAAAATGTTTATAATCAGATATTTCTTCTCGAACAGGAGAGTATTTTTTACTATCTAAAAGATCTTTAAATTCTTCAACCTTTTTATGCGCATATACATCCTTATCATCTTTTAGATAGTTAAAAACTACTAACTGTTTTTGATAAATATCAACATATAAAAGATTAACAGTAGAGATATATTCTATTCTTTTGATATATTGGAAATCTTGTCCAATTAATAAAGAATGTAAATATTCATATTTACTATCTAAATCTCTTACTGATTTCTTTAAGGCTTTATTGCGAATAACTAAAAAGTATAAAAGAATGATAAGTCCGATAAAGACTAGACTAGACGAAATTACAATAAGCGCAATAATGCCCGGATTTAAATTCATATCGCAATTAGTATACATTAAAATAATATTTAATATAAAAAATAAAGATACTCCATCATTAAAATAACATGTTAAAATATAAATGCTTAGAAATAAGCTGGTGACTCTCCGCCAATCGCGTAAGCGATAAAGTGTTGGAAAATTTATAAGGGTTTGGTCCCACCGATAACGGGATCTTTTTATTTTATCTATTGACTCCTATCTATAACTATGGTTATATATTACTCGCATATAAAGAGCATATTGACACGTCTTGTCTAATGATTCTTATAAAACAAAGTAACCTTAGCTATGAAGGCGAAAGATGAATCATCATAGAAGAATGGAGTTAATACCTTAACTTTATGTTGCTATATAAAGGAGGAGACAATAATGAGATACACAGGAAGTAACTGGAAACGTTCACGTCGTTTAGGTTTCTCCACTCTTGAAAGTGGTAAAGAAACTGCGAAACGTCCTTATGGACCTGGTCAACACGGTGTTAACCGTAAGAAGAAGGCTAGTGAATATGGACGTCAATTAGTTGAAAAACAAAAATGCGCTCAACTATATGGTATTAATGAACGTCAATTCCGTCGTTTATTCTTAATCGCTAAGAAAGAAAAGACCGTTACAGGTTTAGCATTCTTAAGAATCTTAGAGTCCCGTTTAGATAACTTAGTCTTTAGAATGGGATTTGCTAGAACTAGAAGAGGCGCTAGACAATTAGTAAACCATGGTCATGTCTTAGTTAATGGTAAGAAAGTCGATATCCCAAGTTATTTATGTGAAGTCAACGATGTTATCAGTATTAGAGAAACTTCTAAAAACTTAAAAGTAATTAAAGAATCGCTTGAAAGTATGAAGACTAAATTCCCTACTGTTAATGTTGATGTCACTAAACTTGAAGGTACATTTGTTAGACAACCAGAAAGAAATGAACTAGCAAAAGATATCGATGAAGCACAAATCATTGAATGGTATAACCGTCAATTATAATCATAGCTATATCAATACTAATAAGGATCCAATTAGGATCCTTTTTTAGTTATTTACAAAGTAAATAAAATTAAATACTTGATCTTAGTAATCACAAAAAACCAAAGCAAAACACCACAAAAAACCCAAGTAAAACACCACAAAAAACCAAAGTAAAACACCACAAAAAACCAAAGTAAGAATAATTATGTGCTATAATTTATGCAGAAAAAGGAGTAAGTTATGAATTATAAAAAACGTTTAATAGATAAAGTAATAGACCTTAAGATGGATGCTTTTTGTGCTGTAAATATTGTTGGACCTAAAGGATGTGGAAAAACCGAGACGGCTAAACAAAGATGCAAAACTAAAATTTTATTTGAAGATGAAGACAATCGAGAGAATTATATAAAAATAGCAAATAATAAGCCTAGTTACTTACTTGAAGGTGAAAAACCCATTTTATTTGATGAATGGCAGGACGCTCCTAAAATTTGGGGAGCAATTAGAACATTTTGTGATAATAATCCTGAAAAACTAAATTCGTTCTATTTAACTGGATCAAGTTCTAAGAAGATTATCCTTTCGCATACAGGAACATTACGAATAGCAGAAGTAAAGATGTATCCAATGAGTTTATATGAAACAGAAGAGTCAACAGGAGAAATCAGTTTAACTAAACTATTTGATAACTCTAAAAGTTTTAAGGAATGCAAATCTAAATTATCTTTTGATAGTTTAATCTTTGCTATATGTCGTGGAGGCTGGCCAAGATATTTATATGCTAAAACAAAAAAATCACAGTTAACAATAGCGGAAGAATTATTCAATCAAACTTGTAAAAATGATATTAATCATATCGACGGAATTACTAGAAACGAAGAAATTACAAGAAACGTATTAAAATCATATTCAAGAAATATATGCACTATAGCATCAACATCAACATTATTAAAAGATATAAAAATTAGCGAAACTACTTTAACTGATTATATATCCGCATTAAAAAAACTATATATTATTGAAGATATTGATTCTTGGAATCCGTCTATAAGGAGTAAAACAGCTATTAGATCAAATATAAAAAGAAATTTAATAGATCCCTCGATAGGAATTAAAGCTCTTGGTATTTCACCTGAATATTTAAAAAAAGATTTTAAAACATTAGGATTCTTTTTCGAATCCTTATGTATAAGAGATTTAAAAATATACTCTTCTTCTTTAGGAGGACGTATCTCTTATTATAGAGATAGATACGGATTAGAATGTGATTGTGTTTTGCATCTAGAAGATGGGAGGTATGCATTAATTGAATTCAAACTAGGAGAAAACGAAATTGAAGAGGGTGCTAAGCATTTATGCAAGATTGAAGAATTAGTAAAGCAATATAATTTAAAAAATGACGGTTCATTATTAAGAGAACCTGATTTAAAGATAATTATTACCGCCTCTGATTTTGCCTATAAAAGAGATGATGGGGTATTTATTATTCCAATCTCTTGCTTAAAGGAGTGATTAATAATGTGTTGTTGTTCTAAAAAAAGAAGCCATACAAAAGATAATTTTCTAAACGCTTGTTGCAAAAACAATTTGACTTCAAATAAAAATAGCAAGAATTTTTCAAATAAAATATGCCCTGATAATTATGCATGTAAAATTAGTTGCAAGAAAAGCTTTAAAATTAAAAAACAAGAGCTAATAAATTTCAAATCTAAAAGATCAAAAATTGATTATTCAAAGTGCAATTATAATAAATTAGTAATTTTTATATTGGAAAGTCCTCATTATAGTGAATATGATAAAAACGGCGAACCCATTGGCCCTTGCATGGGAAAAACCGGAACAAATATTCAAAACAATATCGAAAATTTAAATCTTCCAAACGAACTAAAAAATACCATGGGAAAAGATGAATATACTCTTACGCTAATTAATGCAGTTCAATTTCAAGCAAGTCAAGGTATATCGCCTATCAATAAAAATATAAAAGATAAAAATTGGATTGATTTTTGGAACAAAGGTTTTAAAAATGATTTACCGAAAAGAATTAAATTCTTATCAAAAAAAGCTAAAACCATTGTAATTAATTTGTGCACACTTAGCGACAACGGATTAAGATTTTATGTAAATAAAGCATTACGAAATAATAAAATAAAATATTATGAAGGTTTCCACCCGTATAATTGGAATATAGCGAGTCGAAGAACAATCACATAATAAATCTAATCACTAAATTTTAAATTTGATATTTATGAATTTTTGTTCTCTTTAAACTAATATTTACTTATATAGGGTGAATCTGGACGATATTTTTCGTTTAGTTTCACCCTATAAACATATCAATGCGCATGTATAAATATATCTATAATATAAGGTATAGAAACAATACCTGTTGAAATAACCACATGGTAAATTATTGTTGAAATAACCTTAAAATAGGTCTATATTATTATATTGTCTATATGGAGGGCTTATATGAAAGTCGGAAATATTTTAACTAATCATACTTTGAAAGAGTATAACGATAAGTATGGTAAAAACAAGAATTTACTTCATTTTAGCAAGGACGAAGTAAAGGCATTTGATAACAATAAAACATCAAATGATTACAGAAAGGCTACTAATGATAAAGTCAATAATTTATTATTAGCTGACCGTGATTGGTGGTTAATAGGAGATACCTATTATGAAGTACCTAAACATAATTTAGGTCGCTGTCATTTATTCTCATTTAAGAAAGGGTCTCATAAACCAGCAACAGGAAAGAAATTTAATAAAAAAGCTGCAATTATTGCAACTGCTTGTGTTGTAGGTGTTGGCGGTGCTTTAGCTGGCGGACACTTTATTTATAAGGCAGTTCAAGAGAATAAAACAATATTACAAAAACTTGGTGGATCTGAAATTAATAGAGCTGATGCTTTAAAATTAGTGTCTGCATATGATTTTAAAGTCGCTGATAATGTTAATGTTGATTTAAAACTTTCAAAGTTTGAAGTTAAAAATGCTACTTTTGAAAAATATGATGAAGAAGGCGTTTTATCAAGTTCAAATCAAGCAAGCGTTTCTTGGAATGGCGTTCATTATAACAACAGAATGTCCTATAGAGATATGCTAATTTTATCGGGCTTCTCTGGTGACGAAGCTGATTCAGATGTGACTGAAGATATTAAGTTTAAACCAGCGGAACCAGCAGGAGATAACGGATCTACTACTTCAATAATTGAAATCGATTCATCAAAGTTAAGCGGAAGTTTAACAAGTATATCAATGTTAATGTTCCATCAAGTCTATGATTACAATTTTGAACAATTTAATGCTATTGTTGATAATGTATTAAAGAAAGAAGCTTGCGAAATTAAATATTTAAATAATAATGATAGATTAGGTATATATATTAATATTACTGATTTAAGTAAATTCTTTGATAAAGAAGCGTTAATTGATTTTAACTTTACAGGCACTGGAACATTTGAATGCGGTATAAATATTAACAAAGAAGGATTTATTGATAGATTCTTATTAAATGTTAACGGTCCAGATGTTGTTTATAGAAGCAACGTTGATAGAGAAGATTGCACCAAAGTAAAAGGTGAATTCAATATTAAACTTGATGCAAAACTTGATAGAACAAATGGTTATGCTGATGAAGTGTCATTACCTTACTATATAAATGGTAAAGAGATTGATAAAGTCGATGCTGAAACTTGCCCATTAGAAACTCCAGAAGTATACATGGTTGATCCATTATGGGGAATCGATTTAGAAACTGGTGAAGTTTCAGGAATAGTAGCTGTTGATAAGAGCATCGCATTTACTAATAGAACATATACTGCTAAATTCAAAATAAAAGATAGCATGAAAACCGATTATGAATTTGATTTAGCAAATTCAGCAATTATTATTGATGGAATAGACTATACAAAATCTACTCTATTAACTTCCTCATTAGCAAACTTTGTTTATGATGATAATGGCGGTTTAGCTGTGGATGATGATGGCTTCTATAGTTTAGAGATTGATAGAACCTTAATAAGCAAGAAGCATAAATATGCTATTAATCTTGCTTATAAAAAAATAAGTGAATAAGGAGGAGAAAGTTATGAAAGCAATAAAAAGAATTTCATTACTAGCTGCATTACCGGTTATAGGATTAGCAACTAGCTGCAATCGTACCGTTAGTTTTATGGATGCATATGAGTATGTAACAAAAAATTACGACCAACACATGTATGATTATGTAAATAGTGAATATGAAGTAAAAGTGAATAAAGCTAGGTTAGATGGTACCGCTACAAAACTTACAACTGAAAATAAAGATACACACAATTACAATCATAATTTAAGTAATTTTGTCTTCGATATTAAAGATTCTCCAACTGTTTGTATAACATCAGAAGCTTTAACAAAGATTCAATATTATTATGATAATTTATTTGGAATCGATACATTATCAGATGTTACTGGTTTAAAGGTTAATATGAAATATTATTTAAATTCAGGATGTTTAGGTGTAGGAGCTTCAGCTAGTTTTAATGACAAACTTGTTGGAATTGGCGTTGCAGCATTTGGCATTGCTCAATATATGAAAGTTTTACCTGAATATTTAGCATCATTTTCTATTAGTCCTTCTTCTACTGGAAACGGATCTATTAATGCTTCAATAAGTACAGATAATCATGGTTATCTAAAATCTGCATCTCTTAAAATCAACGCTAATTATTCATTAGGGTTTGGAACTTGGAAGGGCACTAGCAAAAGTGATTATGTTTTTCAATCATATGTTGAGACTACAGGTTCATTAAATTTAGATATAAGTATGAATGCTAGATTTTATTAATTTAAGGAGAAATTAAAGTTATGAATAAAAATATTAGAAACGTTAGTGCATTAGGATTATTTGCTTTATCTGCAACCGCTATATTAGTAGGATGTAATAAAAATAATAATCTTAATCAACCACACATTACAATGTATGGTGATAAATTCTTAGATGTTAGTTACGGAAATCTTGAATTTGGTAAAGATGCTGTTATAACTATAAAACCAAAAGAAGGTAAATATGTTCATTTAAGAAAACCTGTCTATAACGAAACTTCCGTAGAATATACAGGGGATGCTTTAAAACCTTATGTAGGTTATGGAAACGCTATTTATCAAAGTAAAGGACCTTTAACAGAAGGTTTTCATTTTGATTATTTACCTTTAAGTGACAAAGCAGGAAAAGAAGGGTTTGAAACTTTTAAATTAACAATTAAAGGCGAATATTTCACTAGTCCAATTGTCATAAGTTATAGAGATACAGAAAGATACTATACTGCGCAAGGTAAAGAAGAGTCCAATAAGGGTCGTGTTTTTAATATTTCTGATTTGTATGAACAATCACCGTATTTACATTTTAACACGGGTGAAGAAGGAGGAATTTCTTATTCAAAAAACAACCCTGAAAGTTTCGAATATTATTCGAATTATTCAAAATTTGATATTTGTGAAGACTATCAAAGATTCGCATTTAAATATAATAATGAGTTTGTTACATTAACCAACGATACAACATGTACTGTATACGGAACTAAGAAAGAGGAATCAAATAAAAATGAGCCTATTGAAATTGCTACAACAACTTCTATATATACCGATTCAGAATATGGTGATCAATACATAATGGTCAAAATAAATAATGATAAATTATTAGAGAATGGTAACGAAAATATTTATGAAAATTTAGAATTTGAATTTAACATTGCCGCTAAAGATAATGAGACTGTTAAAATTAAAGGTACTGCGGATACTACTTTAACAAATAGTTTTTCACCAAAAGTTTATCAATCATTTAGCTCAACTCCTATATTTGAAAAAGATGCTGATACAGAAAAAGAGTTATTAGTTTCTGCAGGTATAGGAAATGATATTGCGGAATTCGCTTGGGTAGAACCATTAGAAAATTCATGCTTTAGAGTTGTGGCACCAAACGGCCCTCAACCATTAGCAAATTTTGATATCACTTTTACTGATGAAGAAGCTAGCTATTTATTTCAATTAAATAGGACATACGAGTCGTTAGATAATTATGATGAATTGAAAAACTATTTCAAAGGTGTATTAAAATATGTCGATCAGAACAACCAAGAATACATAAGAGTTTTTGTTCCTTATGATTATACAGATGAAATACCTGAAGATGTTAAAAACGATAATAAAGCGTTAGTTGTTATTACAAACGCTACTCAAAGTGAAGAGATCGCGCAAAAGCTTGAAAGCGTGAGCTTAAAAGCGTTAAAATTAACTTTTGGCAGACCACTTGATTATTCTTTCTATGAATCAGGGGTTCCTACTTATGTTGGAATAACAAACGTTAAAGAAACTAAAACTATAAAAGGAACAAACGGTGGAGATAGCACATTAAATAATAAAGCAATTATGAGTTTTGATGACGGCATTAGTGATACCACCATTAGCATAACTCAAGCCGAAAATGCAGAACCAAAAGATTATGCTGTTAAATTTGATGCGATTGTTCAAAATGATGAAACCGAAAAATATACAATTGTAAAAAACGTTTTCAAAAATTATACATCGGATTCATCTAAGACAGATTGTATGCAAGCAATTTATGATGATTATATAAATTCTCATGAAGAATTAAAAAAATTAAAATTTGCTGCGGTTTGTAGTGATATTGTGATTTGCCCAAAAATTACTACAAAATAATATACTGTTACTAAATTAAAAACTGCATTCGCTAAGAATGCAGTTTTTTTGTATTATATATGTTTAATCAACCTATCTAACTTCTCGTTAGATCCGGTAACATAAATAATATCATTCTTATGTAATATTGAATCAGGATGAACATTATCATTAACTATATTGTTAGACTCAATAGCAATAACGTTACAACCATATTTCGGTCTTATCTTAAGTTGTAATATAGATTTATTATTAGACTTCTCAGTAACTTTAACTTTAGTAATATTAATCTTCTCAGATAAACGAATATAGTCTAATGTCTTTGAGTTCTCTAAACGATTCGCTAATCTAATAGCCATATCTCTTTCTGGGTACACTACTTCAGCGCCTATCTTCTCTAAGATAATTCCGTGATTAGTGTTCTGCGCTTTAGCGATAACTCTACTTACTCCTAGATTAATTAAATCTAGAGTAATTAGAATAGATGAATCTATTTGATGTGCGATACATACTATCGCAACATCACAGTTATCGATTCCTATTTTTCTAAGTGAGTTCTTATTTATATTTTCCATGACAAAAGCATTCTCAGTAACTGCTCTAAAGTGTCTAATCTTATTAGGATCTTTATCAATAACCATTAAATCAACACCTTTTGCTGCTAATTCATTAGCTAACGCTCCGCCAAATCGACCTAAGCCTATTACAGCATAAGTCATCTTACTTTCTAATTTCTTTTTCTTCTTACTCTTAAACATAATATTTATTATACTCTCCTATATATTATTATCCTATTGGGACTACTCCTTCAGAGTATTGGAAGTATTCATCATTACCGGAATACCATAATGAGAATATCGTTAAAGGTCCTACTCTACCAAAGTACATCATAATAATAGATACTATTTTACTTCCAATAGTTAAACTAGAAGTAATACCAGTAGATAATCCAACCGTGCCATAGGCACTAGTCATCTCAAAAGCTATATCTATAAATCTAATATCTTTATTATTAACTTCTAAGATACATACTATAACTATTGATAATAAGATTAACGATAAAGCTAAGAAAAATACCGTTACAGACTTCTTCTCGGCTTCTTTAGATATTGAATATTTAAATGCTTTAGAGGATTTATGATTAACCATGCTTTGAACATATTTGATTAAGACAAATAATGTTGTGGTCTTAATACCACCACCAGTTGAACCTGGTGAAGCACCAATAAACATTAATATAATAATTATCAATAATCCCGCATTAGAGAAGTACTTTAAATTAAATGTTGAGAATCCTGCTGTTCTAGCAGAGGTAGAGAAGAAGAATGCTCCTAACCAGGTTATATTATTTCTTTCTGTTAGTTTTATCGCAAACATTCCTAATATAAGTAAAGAAACAGTCATTACGATAACTACTTTACTTTGTAAGGTTAACTTTTTAAAGTTTCCTTTATGTTTGATAACATCAGTGATTACTAAGAATCCAATACCACCTAGTATGATTAAGGCGCATGTTACTAAATTAAGTAAGATATCACTACTATAATTTTGTAGATTAATTCCACCACCTAAAATATCAAATCCGGAGTTATTAAATGCTGCAACAGAATGGAATATTGATTTCCATATTGCCTCTCCTATTTGATAATGTTTGGAGAATGTTATCAATGATAAACATGCTCCAATAAACTCAATTACAAATGTATATTTAAATACATTTTTAAATAGAGTTAGTAATTCTTTAGCAGAATCAACGTTAAGAGATTCTTGAATAATATTTCTTTCTTTTAATCTTACATTTCTTCTTAAGGCTAAGATTAATCCTGCACCTAAAGTTGTGACTCCTAATCCGCCTATTTGAATTAGTAATAAGACAATTATTTGACCAGCGATAGTAAAGTGATCATATACATCTATGGCGATTAATCCTGTAACGCATACCGCGGATGTAGATGTATATAATGAATCAATATAGCTCACATTCATTCCTTTTTTAATACATCCAGGAATAAGTAATAATCCTGAACCTAAAAATATAACTGCTAAAAAGCCGAAAGCAATATATTTTAAGTTATTTTGCTTTTTAAAAAATTCCTTTAGACTTTTTATCATAATTTTGTCCGCCAATATTATCTACTATTTTTATAAAATAGTTAATAATAAAAATAATTAATTTATTAATTTTATACAAAATTAATATTATTATTTTGTTAATATTCACTATATATAATTTAACTATAATGTTAAATATAATTGACTATTTATGATATTTAGTCTAATATAGTTAACATAAAGGAGATATATATGAGTAAAGCGGTTATATTGCCACAAACAGAAAGGATACTTGCGACGATGGGTGAACAAATTAAATTAGCAAGGTTACGTAGACATATACCCATGTATATAATTGCTTCTAGAAGTGGTTTATCACGTCAAACAGTTATTTCTATAGAAAAGGGTTTACCATCTGTATCTATTGGTAACTACGCTATGGTTCTTCATGCTTTACAGGGAATGGATAGCGAACTATTGAATGTTTGCAAAGATGATAAAATGGGTAGAACTATACAAGACTTAGAATTAAAGACTCCTAAAAGGATTAGAAGAAGATGAAAAAAATATATTTATATGAACATTTTACATCCAATAAACCTATATTTGTTGGAACAATATATATTGATAATACAAGAGGTAAAGACATATATTCTTTTCAATATGATGATGAATATTTAAAAAATCCATCTATTAAAATAAACTTTGATCCAGAAATTTCTTTATATAAGGGTGTTCAATATCCAAATAATTCATCAGGAATGTTTAGATTTCTATCTGATCTAATGCCTGATAGATGGGGAAAATTATTGTTGCAACATAATTTTAAACTAAAGAATATTAATAAACAGACATTACAAGATTCTGATTATTTATTATATGTAAATGATGAAACAAGAATGGGTGGTTTTAGATTATCGCTAGACAAAATAAATTATGAGAGCCATGACAAAGATTTAAGCGTTCCATCTTTTATTAATCTAAACAAAATTGAACAAGCCTCTATTGATTTTAGTAAAAATAAAGAAGCGCAAAAGTGGCTACTAGAGTTAATGTATGCCGGAAGTTCATTAGGTGGAGCAAGACCAAAAGCCAATATCTATGATATAAATAAAGACTTATATATAGCAAAATTCCCTGCTATTAATGATGATTATGATGTTGAAGCTTTTGAAGCTGTTTGTTATGAATTAGCAAAACTATTAGATATTAATGTCCCAGAATTTAAAGTAGAAGTTTTATCTAATTATGGAACTACTCTTTTAACAAAAAGATTTGATCGAACTTTAAATAAAAGAATACATTATCAATCATGTTTAACTTTGTTAAACAAAGATGATGGAGAAAGAGGACATTATTTAGATATTGTATCTATCATTAAAAGTAATTGCGATAATGTTAACAATGAATTAAAAGAACTATTTAAAAGAATAATATTTTATATCGCTATAAATAATACTGATAATCACTTAAGAAACATTTCGTTCATTGTTGAAGGCTCTCAAATGAAATTATCGCCTTGTTACGATATAAATCCTTGCCCATTTAAATCTAAATTCGCAACTTCTTTCAGCGATAATAATGATGATGATAATTTTAAAGAGATATTAAATTATGCAAAATATTTTAATTTATCAAACGATGATGCCATAAATATAATTAATCACACCATTAAAACAATTAAAGATAATTATTTTAAATTATGTTCAAAATATAATATTGATAAAAATAAATCAAAAGAAATATTTGAATCATTTAATATTAATTTTTAAAGATTATAAGTTAATAATGAATATATCGGAGATTTATTTAATACTTCTCTACCCTTTAAAGATGTTAATTCAATAACAAATGAATATCCTACTATAGTTGCTTTACATCTATTAACCATATCAGTTAAAGCTTTAGCGGATCCTCCTGTCGCTAATAAATCATCAACAACTAATACTTTATCATTCTCTAGTATTGAGTTAGGAGCAATCTCTAACGTATTACTACCATACTCTAATGAATATGTTTGAGATAAACCAACAAATGGTAATTTATTCTTTTTTCTAGACGCTACTACTGCACAATTAAGTTTATAAGCAATAACTGATCCAAATAAGAATCCTCTCGCATCCGCACATATAACTTTAGTAATACCTTTATTAATAAATGGTTCAGTCATTTTATCAATCGCATATTTAAATGCATCTTTATCTTGTAATAAAGGGGTAATATCTTTAAATGATATTCCATCTTTTGGCCAATCTTCACGAATAGCAATATATTTATATAAATCCATAACGTTAGTATTATATACTAAATTTAATAATTTATATTAATCTTTCAAGCATCCTATAGGGATAATATAAACATTATCTGGTCTTTTATATCCATACTCAGAACCTGTAATAACTATTTTTAGATCTGGTAATCTGAGTTTAGTCTTATTATTTTTTTTATTATATTCTCTAATTAAGTTTTCTATTTTATTAATATGCTCTGCTCCTTCTTCAATATATTTGCCACCTAATTTAAATTCAATTAGAGCATATTTGCCATTCTCTAAATGCATAACTGCATCAGCCTCTAAACCATATCTATCATGATAATAAGATACTTCTCCTCCAAGAGCTTGAGAGTAAATTCTTAAATCTCTTATGCATAAACATTCAAAAATGAATCCAAATGTTTTTAAATCTGTTTTTAATGACTCCGGAGAACATCCTAATGCTGCAATAGCGATAGATGGATCAATAAATTCTCTTTTTCTACCACACCTTATTGCACTTTTAGATCTAATAGCAGGACACCATGCATCTAAGTCTTCAATGATAAATAAATCTTCTAAAACACTAATATAATCATCAAGAGTTTTATCACTTATATTATTTATAGCCGATAAATCGTTTTTAATTACTGAATTTTTCGCCAAAGTTGAAATATTTCTAGCATACGATTTAATTAATCTCTTCATAGTTTTTTTATTTCTTTTAACATTATCTACTTTGAACATATCTTCTTCATATATTTGCTTAAAATAGTCATTCGCAACAGCAAGTTTTGATGAATCTTTTGATAATAAAATACTTTTCGGCCACCCGCCCCTACATGCCGCAAATATTAAATTATTAAGAGAAAGATCACTATGACACCCATTTTCTAGATTTTCTTTTCCACTAAAAAGTTTTGATAAAGATACTTGCCCATTAGATTCATTCGATTCATATAGACTCATAGGAAACATATTTAATTTAGATATACGACCTGTCCCGGTATGACTTGTTTTAGCTTTTTTTGAAGTAGAGCCCGTTAATATAAAATGACCTTCGCCTTCATTGTCATCACAATAACTTCTTATAGCGTCCCATATAACAGGGGCGTCTTGCCATTCATCAATTAGTTTTGGTTTAGCACCATCTAATAATGATTGAGGATTTATTTCTGCTGTTCTTATTAAAGCCTCTTTATCAACATGGTTTTGAAATTTAATTGCACTTTTACATTTTTGTTCAGCAGATGTAGTTTTTCCGCACCATTTTGGTCCAACTATATTAATCGCACCAAATGTTTCTAATTTTTGGTCTAATTCTTTATCAATTATTCGTTTTAAATATTTACTCATAGTTTATTTCCTCTTAAATATACATATATTCTATATAAATGACAATTTCATGTCAACATCCATTTCGTATTTTTGTGGTATTTCATTCCGTGTTTTTGTGGTATTTCATTCCGTATTTTTGTTGTAATAAAAATATTATTTATATTCTTGATGTTTAATATATACAATGTAACAATCTTATTTATACATAAATAAATATAGTAAAATATACAATATGAAGAAAAGTGTTGGAAAATTATTTATATTATCAACTCTAGCAATATCTACTCTTTTAGCGTGTAATGGAGACAATGATAAAGGCGATGTCAACACTAATAAAATAGTAAATGTTTATGCCCATAATGATTATGGTTATGTAGAAAATGTTGGTCAAATGGAATTATATTTCTATGATATTGCAGGACTACCATATGTTAATGTATCTGATTATTTATCCTTCTTTGGAGATTTCTTTGATATAAGTCAGTCTAATGGAGTATTTACATTCACTAATAGAATATGGGATGGTAAACCATATAGTTATGAAGGTGTTATAAACGGCACTTATTCCGCTAGTGCAAGATACAACACAAGCACTAAAGAATTTACATATGATGATTATACATGTTTCACTTGCCTTAATGGATACGCCCATAATCCTTTAGATTTAGTAGCAGGAGAAGGCGTAGAATATGATTCAAAGCAAATAATGAAATATAAAGAAGGTGGATATATACCAGGATCACAGACTTCTATTAAACTAAGTGATTATAATATCGATACTGTTGTATCAGGTAGAAATCTATATATGCCTTTATATACTGCTAAAACATTATTTTTACCTGGTTCTTATTATTCTTTCTTTTATAATGGTACAGCTTTATATGAAAGTATTGAAAATGCTGACGATGATGGAGGATACAGTAGATCTATAAAAAGCACATTAACTTTTACTCCTAGTACTAAGTACTTAGAATATACATACAATCAATTACGTTTAGATTTAACACTTCGATTTGGTATGGAAGGTTATACTAGAACTTTAAGAAGTGGCGGGACTACTAAAAAATATTCTGCTGGAACTGAATTAGCTAATTATCGTACTGATATGATTAAATCTGCGACTAATTTTGATAATAATCTTGTTAATTTTATGGCTAATGAAATGGATGATGGAGGTCATACTGCTGTTAGCTCTAAAAGTTATTTTAGCTCTAATCCTGAAATATATCTTAAAGACTATGGTAAAGAGTATAACCACTCATATAATGTCGGAACAAGTATATTAAGTAATAGGCCAGAATCTGAAAGAGAACTAAACTCAAAATTATACGATATCGATGATACAAATAAAGTTACTGGAAGAACTGTCCTACGTTTAGATGATTTTTTAACTGATGATTATAATGGTGTCTCTTGCATTTTAAAATTAGCTAAACATCCTATTAAAAACAATCATTTAGTTATTGATTTATCTGTTAATGGCGGCGGTTATGTCTATGCTCAATACTATTTAGTTAATTTATTATGTGGTAGTACTCAAAGAAATTATTACATGAATTCTACTAATAATTCAAAAGGTTATGTAGCTTATGATATAGATAGTAATTTAGATGGTAAATTTGGTGAGGATACTGATTATCCAATTAAACCTGATAATGTCAGAATAGATTTTATCATTTCTAATTATACTTTCTCTGCTGCTAATGCAACAGCTGTATTAACACAAAAATTAAGAACTACTAATACTTATTTCCGTGGTCAAAACTCAGGTGGAGGTATGTGCTCTGTAGATGGCACTATGATGACTGCATTAGGTATGAATATGGCTTGGTCTTCTCCAGATCGTTTATGTTATTTAGATGGTGATAATTATAGTTACGACATAATCGATAAAGGCGTTACTTCTATTAACATCCCACTAAACAATAATTATTCTGAATATTCTAACTATACATTTAGTATATCTTAATTAATTTTTCTTGGTGGCCTCACAGGGATTTGAACCCTGATGGTTTCCCGGACGATTTTGAGTCGTCTGCGTCTACCGTTCCGCCATGAGGCCAGTATTTGGAGTGCCCAGTTAGATTTAAACTAACGACCTCAGCCTTCGGAGGGCTGCGCTCTATCCTCTGAGCTATAGGCACATAGTCTAACGGAAATATATTGTAATACAAAACATTAATATGTTCTATTTCAATATTTTCCAATATCCTAATTTTTTGCCGCCTACCCGCTTTATTGTTTTTTCTTCTTGAAGTCTTTTTAATATGTTCTTTACTGTTCTAATAGAAACTTTTAATTGAGAACTTAATTCATTTGTAGTTATTGTTGGATTGCACTCGATTGCATCTATTAACTTATCATCTCTATTAATAGAAATGAACTTAGGTTTAGGATCTTCTTGAATAAGCATATCTCTATTCCTAAGAATATTTTTTTCTTTTAATATTAAATTTCTTAAAAATTTAACTAAAAACGATTTATCTTCATATATACCTTTAGATATATTAGTATAGTTAGCTCTTACCAAAGCGTTTCTAAAATACCATGAATTATTTTTAAATGTATCATTAGTAACATCAATTCCTAACGTTCTTAAATATTTAATAAAGAAAGTTGCAACAGTTCTTGTATTTCCTTCACTAAAGGCATGTATCTGCCATAATTTAGAAACAAAATCCGCTAAATGTTCAATTATTTTATCAACAGATAATCCTTTATAGTTAAACTTCTTTTCTTCTTTAAAATCATAAGCTAGCATTTCTTCTAATTCACGGTAATCACCATATGTAACCGTATCATATTCAAGAACCCATTCTTTCTTAATAAAATTATAGGTTCTAAATTCTCCTGCATTATCTATTAATCCATTAAATAAGAATTTATGAACAGATTGTAATTGCCCAATTGAAAAAGTAAAAGCATCCTCACCAATTTTTTTAGCAATTTTTGTAGCTACAATATCAGCTTCATCACTTCTATCTTCTGGTTTAGGTTTATTTTTATAATAACTTGTAATTATTTTATCTAATTCATCTAATGTTATTTCGCCTTTAATATAACGATTAGTTTGATTAGTAAAATAAGATGAGTTTTTTAAGCCATCAACGTCTTGTAATCCTCTTGCAGTTTCAATTAAATACTTCTTGTTATATTTCGATTCCATGTATATATTTTACCACATTTATATCTTTAAAGTGCAACTCTTAAGTGCAATTGCACTTTAAATTGCACTTTAAACATTTTTATATATTTATATAATGGTGCAGCTATTGGGACTTGAACCCAAATGATTGCTCACAAGATTCTGACTCTTGCGCGTCTACCAGTTCCGCCATAGCTGCATAATAAATATATATCTAATTAGACTAGATAACATTTATTTTTATAAATATATTAATTTATTAATTATTGACCACGGGCAATCTTACTAACTAAACCCATGTCACATTGACCAGCGTGTTTCTCTTTAAAATGTTTCATTACACTTGGCATGCTTTTATCTGATAATGCGGCTATCTCTTTACGGATATCTTCTTCAGACATCATCTTAGGTAAATATTTTAAAATAGCATTCTTTTGTTTTTCTATACCATTAGCTTGTTCAGCTCTACCAGCATTAATATATCCTTGTTTCTCTTCATCTAATTCTTTCGCTAATTTATTCAGGATCCGGACTGTATCAGCATCAGTAGTAGGTTTATTGTTCGCTTTATTCTCAATAGATACTTGCATATATCTATTAATAGCGACTGATAAAGATGCTCTCGCATCATTATCATGTGCTTTAAGAGCTTCTATATTTGCTTTCTTTAATTCATCAATAATCATAATTATTACCTTACTTATATATTATATATCCTTACTTACTTTAAGTGCAGTAGTAAATGCCCACATAAGATTATATCCACCACATAATCCTACTTGATCTAGAGCCTCTCCTATTATATAAATACCTTTCTCTAATTTAGATTCATAATTATCTTTAATATTTTTAAAGTCTACTCCTCCAAAGGAAGCAACAGAATCTTCACTAGAGTAATATCCTTTAACATGGAACACCACTTTCTTTTGGTTATGATTCTTTAAATAATTAACTAATTCAGGTACAAAATAATTTGATAGGTTTTTAACATTATTTATACCGGGCAAGAAATCAATAACGATATCAGGATTCTTTAAGTTATTTCTAATAATAAAACTTGAAGCGTGATAAGTAACTATCCCGCTTATTCCATCTTTTTTAAAGATGAGTTCTCCATCTTCATTCATATAAGTTTTATTATTAGATATAACTTTTAAATTTACTTTTGCTCTGATACCATTTACTTCTTTAGTAGACTCAATTGTCTTAATAGGAAGTAAGATAGGAGTTATTTTATTTATCTTATATCCGTGTTTAGATAAGTTAGAGATAAACGAAGAATCAGCACCTAATTTAGGAGAACTTCCTAATCCAGTCGCGATTATTAATTTATCAAAGTTATATTTACCTTTATCAGTGATTAAGACATTATTCTTATAGTCTAATGCTTTAGTCTCTTTAACAAATTTCACTCCTAATTTAGATGCATTATTTATTAAAGTATCAGTTAACATATTCGCGGATTCACTATAAGGATATACATAATCTCCATAGTTACGAGTAGCAATCCCATTATCGTTAAAAAACTTAATTAATTCTTTAACATTAACTTTGTTAAATAGTTTATTTGCTTCTATTTCATTAGAGTATTTATTCTTAATATCTCCAATGTTACACATATTACATTTACCATTCCCAGTCGCTCTTAATTTCTTACCTAATTTATTATTTTTATCGATAACTAAAACATTATATGTCGGATGATATTTTTTTATGGCTAAAGCTGATAATAATCCTGATGCTCCACCACCTACTATAACTATATTCATAATAAATATTATGTATTATTTTAATTCTAATTTCTTATTTAATAATAAATTGTCGATTATAGGTTTATATATATAAACATCTTCTAACAAAGAAATTAAGGATAGTTTCTCTATCCTTCCCAACTTGTGGTGAAATTTTTGCACCTCAAGATTTATCAAATTTTTGCAATATTATTTTTTATTTGGCGATTAAAGTTTTTTGTACTATACCCATATATTTTGGCTAACTCAAAATCAAGCATAACTTTTTTGCCACGAATAATATAAATTAAAGATTTGACATTTTCTTTGTTTAAATTACATTTCATAGCCTAATTTTAACATATCAAAATAAAATCGGGTTTCACTCCAATTAATATTAATCTTGATATCGATTTTTTCGATTTCAAGTTTTTTATTCTAATTCAAACGCTCCTGTATAAAGTTGATAATATACACCTTTTTGTTTAATTAAATCTTCATGAGATCCACGTTCAATAATATGCCCGTGATCAAGAACCATGATAGCCTTAGAGTTTTTAACTGTAGATAATCTATGGGCAATAACAAATGTTGTTCTACCTTCCATTAATTTATCCATACCTTTTTGGACTAATAATTCAGTTCTAGTATCAATTGACGATGTTGCTTCATCTAATATCATCACTGGGACATTAGCGACTGCCGCTCTAGCGATATTAAGTAA
>DCIT01000023.1:5595-6015 GCA_002317145.1 Caryophanales bacterium UBA1719 | reverse complement strand
ACGCTACTATACTATATAGTATAGGTCTCCATCCCGTTTAGATGGCGTGCTAGAAAATACTATCACTATTGAATATGCGTGTCAAATTATTTTTAACATTTTTTCTAAATATATAAAATAGTCGATTTTATCGACTATTTAGTTAATTATTTATAGATAAAAATCATTAAATTTTAAAAAAATATTTAATTAATTAACTAGTGTTTTAAATTATTTAACTTTATGAATTGTGTGATACTTAATTAATCTAGCGATGTAATGGATTCCGATCATTAATAATAATATTGTTAATAGGAAAATTATTGCAAATACAACAAAAGGGACATTCTTTTTAATAATACCTAGTAATGGATATGAAGTATCAAAGTGTCTAGCAATCCAGAAAAAGTTAATTTTATCAGGTGGATTATATTTAGATCC
>DCIT01000023.1:4530-5427 GCA_002317145.1 Caryophanales bacterium UBA1719 | reverse complement strand
TAATCTAATACACATATTAGGAATCTTCTTATCTAATGATTTAAAGAAAGATGCTACAACTAAAAAGAGCATTGGAATAGAACAGAAGGCAAATGATATACAATCATTAACCCTAAAAAATTGATAATAGGTTGTATTTGAAATTATTTTAATTATTTCTAATGTTGTAAATCCAATTGCGAATATTCTACAAACTAATAAATCTTTCTTTTTGTTATGCTTTCTAGCGACAAAATAAACAAGTAAAAAAGTACCAATTATGCATATAAATATCCATAAGAAATGAAACCATGAATAGGCTCCTGGACCACTCTTGCCACCAGGCCATTGCTAATCATATAAGGACCATGGTCTACTATTCATATTTAATTCTTCACCTTATGTATCGTATGATATTTAATTAATCTAGCAACGTAATGAATAATAACATTTATTAAAAGTACTGTAGTAATAAAACAGAGTATAAAAACAACAAAATGAGCATTCTTCTTTATTAAACTTAAAATTGGATATTCAGTATCGAAATGATTTGCAATCCAGAAAAAATTAATAGTATCTTTTGGAGATAACTTAGATCCTATTGGAACATAATATGTTACATATAAGATTTCATTTAATGCAATAGCAATTAATGTAACACCAACAAATCCAATTGATATTGGAATTAAATCTTTTTTAAAACTCTTACCTAGATCAATAGAGGCAAAATAATATAGTGAATAACATACTAACAATGAATGCCATAGCATTGTATGAATAGAGTAATATACGTATTTAGTAGCAAGTGTTGCAGCAGGATATATCATAACTGCTAATCCACCTACTAAACCAAAATAAGAGGCTAATTTTATACAAGCATTAGGAACTTTCTTATCTAATGATTTAAAGAAAGATGCT
>DCIT01000023.1:1758-4403 GCA_002317145.1 Caryophanales bacterium UBA1719 | reverse complement strand
AATATTCTACAAACTAATAAATCTTTCTTTTTGTCGTGTTTTCTAGCAACAAAATAGATTAAACAAAAAGCTCCAGCGATACAAATGAATAACCAAAGAAAATGAAACCAGGAATAAGCGCCTGGACCATCTTTATCACCAGGCCATCGCCAATCATATAAACACCATGGTCTGCTGTTATCCATACAGTATTAATTATAAAATAAATTAATAATTTAAGAAAAATAATATAAACTATTCATGTTAAGTATGAAAAAGAAATTAAGTATTTCATTATTAACTATTATATCGGCTATGTGTTTGCCTCTTTCATCATGCAATACTAAACAGAAAGAAGATAAATTCTATAACGTAACATTTCAAAACTATGATGGTACTGTTTTACAAACTAAAATAGTTAAAGAAGGCAATACTACATCATATGATGGAAATACTCCTACTAAAGATAAAGATGATAATTATGTATATAAGTTTAAAAGCTGGGATTCATCCTTTGAACCTATATATAAAGATACAACTTATACTGCACAATATAATCCTATAGAAAGAATAGTCGTTAAATGGACAGACGCAGATGGTAAACAAATAGGAGACGATGATGATACTGATGTAGAGTCAGTGTGCTATAAAGGAACAGTTCCTTCAAAACAAGAAGGGAGTCAATATTATTATTTTGATGGTTGGACAGTTGAAGAAGAGAAAAGTAATGATGAATATAAAAAGAAAACATATATCGCTAAACCAAAATTTGAAAAATGCGAAGAAGATGATGATAGAGATTATGATGGATGCCCTGATCATTTAGATCCTACCCCTCTAGATTCTAATTTTAATACTGAGATTAAATATACGTATGACGAAGGTCTAGATGATGTCACTATTAAAAACGCTGATTTTAAATTTGATTTTAAAAAAATGTTAGTTGATGCTGATAATAATGAATATAGTAAAGATCTTGCTAAGTTCTGTGCAATTATTAATCATAATAATATTCACGGTTCTGTTAAATTTACTGAAAACATTACACCAAAAGAAGAATACGATACTTTCTATGATAGATTAGGATTTAATGATAAACATATCATCAAGACCAACGAAATTAATGATGATAAAGATCCTAATGATCATATTAAAGCAGACATTTATTATAAAAAAGTTAATGCAAAAAATTATAGTACATCTAACGGAAATGATAATTATCGTGATTTGTTTCTTGTTCAATTAGATTTTAGATTTTTACCTAAATATGTAGAATGGGAGAGCAATATTGATATCGGTTTAAATGACGAGGAATATTTTGATAAAGAGGGTAAAAAGGAAAAACACGATCAATCATGGCTTGATAATCCTAAATACTATAAGTCATTTTTCGTTGCTGCTTCGCGTATGGAACCTTTATTAGCGAGTTACATTTCAAGTAAATGTGAGACTGCGGAAAAACCAATTATTCTATTAACCGGACATTCTAGATGTGCTTCAATCGCAAATGTATTAGGAGCATTGCTTAATAATGATACAGGGTTTAATAAAAAACTATTTGTTTATACATTTGCTCCTTGTTTTACCTATTGGGGTGATGCAGATACAAACAATAACAACATTTATAACATTTGTAATAATGATGATGTAGTTACACACTTTCCTTTTGATTTCATAACTGATGAAGATAAAAATTTGAATAGACATGGAATAACTAAGACATTGTCTATAAGTTCAGATTTAAATGCTACATATAAAAACAGAACAAATAGTAGTTATGCCTATATTAATAATCCTATTTCTGTTTTAAAAAAATATTTGAATGGTATAACAAGAAAAGATATTTATACCTGTAACGATGTAACTAAATTATCAAAAAATAAAAGTGTATATATAGATATTATTAGAAAAATGAATCCTAAATTAACTGAAGATCAAATAAATAAATATTTTGTTTTCGAAGAAACTAATAATGGCTTAACAGTTAAAACATGTTTAGAAAGCTATGCTCACGTTTTATTAGGATTAACTGATGGTTCTGGACATATGCCTACTGAAGATCAAATGAAGGCTGCTTTAGAATTAGTAGATAACTATTATTATATGGGTTTAAGTCTATATACAAGAATTGTTGGCGATCCTACTCATTCATTAGCGTTACCGCATTATATGACAAGTTATTATTTAATCGCTGATGCGCTTTAATTATTACTTTATCTATAAAATATAATTGAATATTACTCAACAGATTTTAATGATTCAACCATTGATATCTTTTTACTGCGATAAGCTAAGAAGATATTGAGTAATAATGAAGTAAAGAAGGCTATTAATAAAGAGTAGACAAATGATAAAGGACTTATATAGAAAATAAACTCAAGAATAGAAGTTTTATTCATGTTTAAGAAGAAGATTACAAATGGATATCCTAAACCTAAACCAATTATTGTTCCAATAATAGTTAATGTCATTATCTCAATAACTAATGACATCGATATTTCTTTTCTATTAAATCCTAATACCTTCATTGTCGCAACAGACCTTATACGTTCCTTGTAATTTAAGATAGCAAAGTTATATAAAACTACTAAAGACAATAAGATAGCAAATATCTTAACAATTAAAGTAATAGTTTTTAATGAAGATAAAATTTTATCAAAATTCTT
>DCIT01000023.1:457-1677 GCA_002317145.1 Caryophanales bacterium UBA1719 | reverse complement strand
TCATCTTTATTCAAATCATGATTAATCCTAACATACGCACAATTACCATAAGATCCTAAGGTTGGATATTCCGAGTTCAAAGCATCATAGAATATACCTTGTAGATAAAATGAATCAACAATATAGCCTACTTTACCAATATAGCTCTTTCCTAAAACTCTAAAATTAATCCAATCCCCTACTTTGCATTCGCATTCATTAGCAATCTTCTTAGAAACAATAACATGGTTAGAATATACCTTTTCTTTACCAAAATTAAAGAATTTAAAAACTTGATTAAGATAGGTGTCAACACCATAAGCATAAGTAGAGACTCCATTTGAAGCACCCACTTGAGATACTGATGTTGGTAAATAACAATACTGTTGAAAAGCAGTTATTGTCTTATCGGTATAATACATTTTTTCGATATGACTCTTTGTATCCTTAGTCTCACCTGAAAATGTAATCATTGCATCACATCTTAAATATTTATCCATATCGTTATTAACGCCTTTTTCTAAAGAATCATCAACACCAAAACCACCACATAACAAAGCTACACTACCAGCTACACCTACTATAACCATTACACTTTTAGCCATAGAACAGCGAATGTTCCTAAATGCCATTTTAATTGATAACTTATTAACGCTCTTTTTCTTTTTATTAATTATTTTTGAGGATTTAAAGCTTTTTACTGCTTTAGGGCGCATTGATTTACTTGGCAATTCTTTAGCCTCTTTTCTAGCAATAATATAGGTTACCAAAGTTACTGCCGCAACAATAGAGACAATAATAATTAAAGCAATAAGCCAAGGGAACATATATCTCATTTTTGGGAGATAATATAAATTATCAAATTTAATCTGCATTAAAGGCGGTAACACTAAAGGACCTACTATTAAACCTATAATAACGCCTATCAGAGAAACAGAAAGTAATAAAGCAATATAATAAATTAATATTTGTTTAGTCGATACTCCTATGGCCTTTAATGTTCCTATATCATTCCTTTCTTTTAAAACTATCTGAGATAACGTAGTTATTACTACTAATATAGCTACAACATAAAAGACAATTGGAAAGACTATTGATAACGCTTTAGTTTGTTTTAAATCATTAGATATTATTTCGTTACATGGTAACTCATTTCTACCAATATTAGAAATTATTTCATAATCTTTAGATTGTAGATTGCTTTCTATTGATTTAAGAACATCTTTAGAATCATTAGAGTT
>DCIT01000023.1:0-399 GCA_002317145.1 Caryophanales bacterium UBA1719 | reverse complement strand
GCTTTCAGGATTAGTTAATAAGTCATAGCATCTTTTCTCTGATGGTTGAGTTAAATCTAATTTAGATGTATCAAAACAAGTATTTAAAGTATTGATTAATTGTTTTTTAATATATTGTCTTGATACTAATGAGACTTGGAATACACTGTCAGTTGAAACAACCCTTTCAGGATGGTGCATTTTACCAGTTGGAGTTAATGTAACATCTAAATAGTTATTATTTATAGGATTAGTTGCTCCTTCTTTTAAACACTTCTCAAAGGGAGATTTCTCTGTTTTAATATCAAAAACATCTGAAAGCATAGTAGCAATAGGAACAGAGAAACTAACTGGTTTATATTGTTTAGTATTTGAATCATACCACTTAGACTTACCACCATATTGTCTTTGATTAACAAA
>DCIT01000038.1 GCA_002317145.1 Caryophanales bacterium UBA1719 | reverse complement strand
GCTTTACAAAGAGCTTTTACAGTCGATTGTCTACCAAAATTATTAATAATATAAGTTTGAACTCTATTAAATAATTCTTTATCTCTTATTTTCTTATTTTTTCTTATATCTTTTTCGTATATCTCTTTAATTACACCATTAACATATGTTCTCTTATCTTCAATTTTATCTAATTGAATTGCGTAAGGAAAACCACCGCTAGTAATATAACTATTAAATTCATTGTCTAAATTAGAATTAATTTCTTTTTTAAAGAATTTCTTCATGCCAATATATTCTTCAAAAGTTAAAGTTTGCATTTCAAATTCAATATATCTTCCGGTTAATTTCGTAACTAATTCACCAGATAATAAATAACTATTACTTCCAGTAATGAATATTGAGAAATTGCCTTCTTCTCTATAAGCATTAATTAAAGTTTCAAAGCCATCCACGTTTTGAACTTCATCAATAAATAGATAAATATTTCCTTTAATATCTTTGGTAAGATCATCTATAACAGATTCTAATTGATTAGGTTTCTTAATTCCTTTATAAGGTTTTCTATCCAAATTTAAATATACAAGATTACTTGGATCAATTTTTTCTTCAATTAATTCTTCTCTAATAATCTTCATTAAAGAAGATTTTCCACATCTACGCACACCTGTAATAACTTTAATTATTTCATTAGAGTGATAGAATCCTCTAATCTTCTTTAAATATTTTTCTCTTTTAAATAATTTAATATTTTCCATATGATTATTCTACTCTAATTTGTGAGTTAAGAGTACCTTTTTATTAAAATTACCTAAAATGTACTCTTATTATGCTATTAAAATAACATTAAATATTTGTTAAAAATCATAAACTTATTATAAAAAATCACTTTATTTGTTTTAAAAAATCCTCAATTATTTGTTTATTATTAATCCTCATCACGCTGTCATTATTAAAACCGTTTTTAAACATATTGTTACTCCCAAACCATAATATTGAATCATCTATAATTAAACAATTTACATTTAAATTGATTTTATTAGTAATTAAAAATTTAATTTCATTATCTAATATTATTGAATCGTTCTTAGTTATATTAATTGTCGCTTTAGCATTAGTGTGTTCTAATAACATACTAATTACGTGTTTATCGCATTCTTTAATAAATAATTTAATACTATTTTGCGATTTTGAAATATCTTCTTTTGCCTTATTAATAAACTCTTTGATATTAAATAAATTTTTAGAGAATAAATTGCTATCTTCGTTAATGAAATATCCTAGTTCTTTATATCCTCTGAGTCTCTCTTGATACATATTGCTAAACATCGGAATATTTAAGTCAATATAGTCAAAAACTCTTAATTCTGTTTTTCCTTTTAAAGTTCTGTTTAATCTTCCTAAATATTGGCATAACGTTCCTTTAAATTTAAATGGAGAAGCGATGAACATTGTATCTAACTTAGATTCATCAAATCCTTCGCCTATATATTTACCAATAGATAAAACTACGAAATTAGTAGAAATCGTTTTAATATTTTCAAAGAATTTATTTTTATCTTTACCGCTCATTTCACCGTTAATAACATATAGTTTTGAAACATCTTTTAACATTTCTTTTAAAATATTTAAATGCTCAATTCTATCAGTCAAAAGCATTATTGTTCGACCGTTTTTATATTCTTTAATCAAATCATTAACTATTAATTTATTTCTATTTTCGTCCTTAATTAATATAGAAATTTGATCAGCATATCCTATAGTTTTTAAAGTGTTATTTAAATAAAAAGTTGTAAATCTAGGATATAACAACTTAGCAATTCCTTCGTTTATAGTATTTTCGCTTTCACTTATTATATTCCCTAATGTTTTATATATTATTTTATGGGTTTTATCGCTTCTTTTAGGAGTTGCAGTGAATCCATACAAATATTCACTATTGCACATTTCTAGGCATTTTAAATATGTGGGTGCCGCTAGATGATGTGCTTCATCAAATATTATTACTCCGTATTTATTTAACAAATCAGAAGACTCTTTACTAGTTAATGAATCTAAACATGCTATATCAATTTTATTTGTTAACTTTTTCTTCTGACCATAATAAATGCCAATATTATATTTTGTATCACATTTATATTTAATTTCTAGGAATTGTTCAATGCGTTCTTTCCACTGATTAATCAAGGCTACTTTTGGTACAACTATCAAAACATTCTTTCTTATTTTGTCTATTAAAGAAAGCGCTAAAATAGTTTTGCCAAATGCCGGAGGAGCTACTATTAATCCATTTGTTTTAGTTAACACTTCATTAAGTGCAATTTCTTGATCAAAACGTAATTCGCCTTTAAAAGAAATATCAATAGGTTTGCCTTTATATTCTTTATCATCAATTTCATATTTAATTTTAAGAAAATTCAGCAATCTGATTAAAGCTTCTTCACAACCTCGAGGAATTTTTATATACGATTCATCTTCATAGAATAATCTAAGAATCATAGGAAATTGAATTTTAGAATAATTATAAATTGGTTGCCTTCTACGCATAGCATCATAATATTCCGGGTTTGGCAATGACGCTAAACACCTTATAAATTTTAGAGCTTTGTTAGATAATCCTCCTTTACCAATAACAAAACCGTTTTCTTTTATAAGCATCAGTGTTTCTGGAAAATCAAATCTATCTAATTTATATTTATCTATCATTTTTAATGATACTGAAAAACGCTCCTGTTCTTCAGATTTGTTCTTTTCAATTATTAAATCAATAATATGATTCTGCGTTTTTCTAGTATTTGAAAGTAAAGTAATTTGTTCATTTAATTTATAAGGTTCAAAATTTTCATTAACAAATATAGTTTTACTATCTTTAGCCTTGCTACCCTGTAAAGGAAGAATGATTAAATTACCATACCCTTTTTCAGTATTAATAAAATCTTGTGATGGAATCATTCTATCAAAAGAAGAGAAAACTACTCCTTCAAATTTCATCATTGCTTCGTATAAAAGATATTTACAAGCTTGTCTAACTTTATAAGCACTAATTTTATTTTCAAAAAAGATCCAAATATGAGCTCCAGTTCCAGATTGAGATATTTCTATCAAAGGGTAAATAGAATGTAGGATGCAGGTTTTATAAAACGCTAAAGCGCTTTTCTTATAATCCTTATCATCAAAATCAATACATATAAAATGCGTTGTATTGTCATCTAGTAAAGGATATATGCCTAAAGTTTCTTCTCCCTTAAGATGACGAAAAATATCATTTTTAGTTATTCCTCGATATTTTCTTGAGGAACAATCTTTGCACTTAGAACTTATCTTACAAAATGAAGATACTTTCTCTTTATTACCGCAAAACGGAAAACATCCTTTCTTACCTTCTTTATTAATATATTGATAAGCAAAAATATCATCTCTACCTTTAAAATAAGACATAAAAATATCTATTTTTTCATCAGTAGAGTATTTGATTATTTCTAACTCATCCGGTTTTCTATAGGGAATATTATGCTGTTCTAATAAAGATTTCAAAAAATCGTTTTCTTTAATTAAATTATCAATCAATTCCTTATCCGACATCTATAAATATTATAGTAGAAGTTAAATAATAAATGTTTATATAATCAAGTTGGTACCCTCTAGGCGAAGAATGACATTTTAATAAAATATAACTTCGTGTCCTTCTGCACAAGTGTACATAACAATTGCATGAAATATTATTAAAATTATTAAATGCTCTTAGCGTGAATATACGCAAAAATGTAGTAAATCAATAATTAGAAATATTTATATTTAATAGACATGTTAGTAGACATGAGTAGACATGTTAGTAGACATGATATATAATATCAATATCTTATAGGAGCGGCATATGAAAATAAGTGAATTAATTCCAAATGTTGAATTTGAAAGTAAAAAATGTGAATTTAAAGAAATGATTAGTCATGATTTCTATGAAAAGTGGTTAAAAACAATTAACGCTTTTTCTAACACTACTGGAGGAGTTCTATTATTCGGAGTAGATGATGATGGAAATTTTATTGGTCTAAATAAAGAAAATATAGATAAAGAAATTTTATACATAAATCACATAATAGATATTAAGTTAAGTCCGAGTATAAATTATGAAATTAATAGAATAAGCAATGGAAAATTATTGGTTTTATCAATAAATGTGAAGAAAAACAAGAAACTACCAGTATGGTTAAATAGAAAAGATGAAACAAAAGTAATTTATATAAGAAAAGACGGAGAAAGTAGACTTGCAACATCTGAAGAAATAGAGAATTTAGTTCTTTCATCTAAAAGAGAAGATTTTGATAGCAAAATCACTAAGATCAAATTTGGAGAAGTAACATTTAATGACTTAAACAAAGTATATAAAATAAATAATAAAGTTGAAAATAATATTTCTCTTAAGTTATTACAAAGTAAAAAAGTTATAAATGAAGAAGGTTATTTAACTAATACCGGCTTACTTTTTATGGATAATTGTGATTTCGAGAACTCTAATATCCATTGTAGAGTATGGCCTAACTTCACTAAAGGTTCCGATAAAGTGATTAATGACCAAACATTTAAAGGGAATCTACTTAAGCTGCTTGATGACGCAACAACCTTTATAAAAGAAAATACTAAACAAGGATATATTAAAACGCCTAGTGGAAGAGAAAAATTAATTTCGTATCCAGATAGAGCAATAACTGAGGCTTTAGTTAATGCTTTTGTTCATAGAGATTATTACATCAACGGATCTCAAATTGATATTGACATCTTTAAAGATAGACTTCAAATTACTTCTCCTGGTAGTTTTCTATTACCTGGCGAAGCTCAAGAATATAAAATGGAAAACATTCCTTCTAGAAGAAGAAACATCAATATATGTGATGTTTTCCAATTATGCTTGTTAATGGAAGAATCTGGTTCAGGTTTTTCTAAAATACTAGAAGAATACGAAGACGCTTCTAAAGATTATCAACCTTCTATTTATTCTGATCCTGCACAATTTATTATTACTTTAAAAGATTTATCTTATATAAGAGACAATAATGATGACGAAACAATTAATAAAGTTTTATCTTTTTGCGTTACGCCAAAAACAAGGCAAGAAATACAAGATTATTTAGGAATAAAAACTAGAACTTATATATCAAGTAAGATAATTGCTCCGCTTTTAAATTCTGGAAAACTTAAGCCATTAGAAAAGAAGCAATCTCCTAATCAAAGATATATTTCAACCAAAAACAAATAATTATGGCTGAACAAAAATATATAGGTGTATATAAAAACTCTAGAGGTAACCTCTATCATTTCGATTCTTATGTAAGTGATAAGCTTGGTGTTAAGAAACGCACTACTGTAAGCGGATTTAAAACCGCTAAAGAAGCGCATAAAGCTAAATTAGAATTCGAGAAGAAGAATAAAAGAAAGCTACTTGCCCAAGAAACAGGTAAGTTTACCGCTAAAATTAAAGAATTGGTGGAAGATTACACAAAATATTTATATGAAACTTCTAATCCTTCTACCGCTACTAAAAGAAAACAGGTAATTAATCTATATGTTTTAAAAGATAACGAGAATAAGACGCCCCACTACTTTGCAACTAAGATATTTAATAATTTAACTAAGAGCATATTAAATTCCTCTTTAAACAATAAATATCAAAGCGACATCATTAAATTTATTAAAGATATGTATCGCTATGGATACCAAAATAGCTTAGTTAGTTTTAATGATGTTGTCTTATTAGATGAAATAACTGGCATATAACTTTTGATAATTGATTCTCCTATAAGATAAAAATCTAAAAATAGGAGGATCAAAAAAATGATCAAAAGAAAAATAGCAAAATCAGGATTTCCAGGAGTATATAAGAACGCACGCGGGAACTTGTGGCGTTTTGATTCTTATGAATCTTCTGATCCATTAAAGAAAGGAAGAGTAATAGTAACTGGCTTTAAAAGTGCTGATGAAGCTTATCAAGCTAAACTATCATATGAAACTAGAGTAAAAGAAGAAAAGATAAAGCGTTATAATGACTCTAGATTTGGTTATCTTGTCGATAAATATTTAGAATATAAAGCAAAACACGTAAAAATAACAACACTAGAGCATATTAAATCCATAATAAGAAAATATTTCTTTAAATATAAAGAATATTCAATATCAAAATTTATTGATAATGATAATATTTCTAATTTTCTAAATGGATTAATATCACAAAACTTCTCTACTCTTCATAAGAATAGGGTATTAATGATATTAAGAAATATATTTGAACTAGGTTTTAGAATTAACTATATAAATCAAAAAGAATTAAACATAGTATATCTAAACACAGAACCAATAAAGATAAATAGCGAAATCAAAGAGAAGAAGGAAAATTATTGGGAATTATATGAATGGAGAAAATTCATTAATAAGATTGATTCTAATAACAAATGGTATTTATTCTTTCTAGTCTTTGCAGAGCTAGGATGTAGATTAGGCGAGATTAGAGGATTGCAGGTTAAGCATATTAAGATAAAAACTTGCTCATTAATGATTAGGCAACAAGTAACGAATAATAATGGCTCAGGCCATTCCATTATCACTTCACCTAAAACTATATCAAGTATTAGAGATGTAGGAATCTCTAAGAGTACAATGAATAAGATAATAAAATATCTTGAAGTTAATGAATCAATTGGTAATCCAAATGATTTTATCTTCTTTGCTAGAAGAGTACCCATTAGTACTTCATCTATTAGGAGAGCGTTCGATTACTATCAAAAGCTTGCAAAAGTACATCGAATCACAATACATGGCATAAGACATAGTCATGTTTTTTGGGCATTAGGCGAAAAGGATGCGTCAATCCAAACAGTTAAAAATGTAAGTGAGCGAGTAGGACACTCTGATATAAGAGTTACTTTAAACATTTACGAACATATAAGCAAGAAGAAAGATGCGTGTATTAAAAAGTGTTTAGAAAAGATCTCTAATAATAAAAAATGAAATGGGTGAACTTACCCATTTCAAACCTATACTTGAGGTTTTAAACACTCGATATAATCTAATAATTTCGATTCTATCGAATGAAATGGGTGAGATACCTCATTTTCACCCAACTCATTTTGT